>CAYLQZ010000012.1:0-43845 GCA_964386055.1 uncultured Candidatus Izemoplasmatales bacterium
AAACGTATTGAACACGAAATCAAAAAAGTCGCAACGTTCGAATAAGGAGTGTGAGACAATGATTAATTTTAAATTTGCAGACATCGGTGAAGGAATTCACGAAGGTGTCATTCTAAAATGGAACTATGAAGTTGGCGACCAAGTCGAAGAAGGCGAAACCATGGTCGTTGTAGAAACAGACAAAGTCAACGCTGAAATACCAGTCCCTGAAGATGGGGTCCTTAAAAAAAGAGGCGCTGAAGTTGGCGAAACGATTCATGTTGGAGACGTTTTAGCTGTCGTTGACGACGGCTCAGGCGACGACGATGAAGCAACCCCTGAAGCGTCAGACGCATCAAGCGATTCTGACGATGAAGACGACGAAGAAGAACCACAACCGAAAAAAGAATCAGCTGGAGAAAGTGGCGCATCGGTTGTTGGAAGTGTTGAAGTATCGGATGATGTATTACCGTCATCTGATGAACATAAACAACAATCGAGTGAAAAACAAACAAAAGGGAAAGCCTTAGCAACACCAGTAGCCCGTAAAATGGCAAAAGACCTCGGCGTTGATATCAACACCTTAAAAGGCAGCGGACCCAATGGCCGTGTCATGAAAGAAGATATCAAACGCGCAGGCAAACCAAGTGGCGAATCTTCTCAAACGCATTCAACGTCGCGTCCGACTTCAACGCAACAACCAGCACGCCTAAGTATGCCTAAATTGCCTGAAGAAGGCACAAGACGCGAAAAAGTTACGAAACTACGTGAAAGCATTGTTAAAGCAATGGACACGTCAAATCAATTGATTCCAGCTACGACTATTATGGATGAATTTGATGTTAGTGAACTCGTTCAGTTTAGAAATGAACAAAAAAATCTAGCTGCGAACCATGATGCGAAATTAACATACTTACCGCTCATTCTTAAAGCCGTTATGCTTACCATAAAAGAATACCCAATCTTTAATGCGAGCTTTGATCATGACACCAACGAAATCGTCTACAAAGATTTCTACAACGTTGGAATCGCAGTAGATACACCAGATGGATTAATTGTCCCGAATGTTAAAAACGCTGATCAATTATCCATCATCGAACTTGCTAGAGAAATTGATCGTTTATCAACCCAAGCAAGAGAGCGCAAAATTCAACTCTCTGATTTACAAAACACGACCTTTAGTGTCACCAATTATGGGGCATTCGGTTCGAAACTTGGAACGCCAGTTATCAATCATCCTGAAGTCGCGATTTTAGGAGTCGGCGCCATCACTAAGAAACCACTTGTAATCGATGACGAAGTTAAAGTACGTAGTACGCTTCCACTCTCATTAACTATTGATCACCGCATAATTGACGGTGGCGATGGTGGGCGTTTCATGGTAAGATTAAGAGAGTATCTCAAAGATCCTATGTTACTACTATTAAGCTAAGGAGCGTGCAACTGTGAAATCATATGATATTACATTAATCGGAAGTGGCCCTGGTGGTTATGTAGCCGCCATTAAAGCCGCTCAACTTGGTAAAAAAGTCGCCATTGTTGAAAAAGATGACATCGGAGGCGTATGCCTTAATTGGGGCTGTATTCCAACCAAAGCGTTACTCAATAGCGCCAAAGTGTATAAAAACTTTAAAAACGCTAAAGACTTTGGTATCGATGTTGAAAAAGACAGCTTCAAAGTGAATTTTAAAAAGATGATGCAACGAAAAAACAAAGTCGTCAAAAAATTAACTGGCGGCGTCGCGTACTTACTCAAGAAAAATGAAGTTGATGTCTATGCCGGAATGGCCAACGTTCAAGATAAGAATACGGTTAAAGTGAACGACGAAACCTTTAAAACACAACACCTTATCGTCGCAACCGGCGCTTCTCCATTTGTACCGCCTGTTGAAGGATTAGAAAAAGGGTTAGAAGACTCAAGTGTCTTAACCGCTAAAACGATTCTTGAACTCAAAACGCAACCGTCATCACTCACAATTATCGGTGGGGGCGCTATTGGAGTAGAGTTTGCGACTATCTTCGCAACCCTAGGCACCGACGTAACCATCATTGAACTTCAAGAAGATATTTTACTTACCATAGACGATGAACTACGCGAACAATTTAAAAAAGTCTTGAAGAAACAAAAGATTAAAGTATTAACCAGTGCTCAAGCGAAAAACGTAAAAGATGGAAATCTTACTTATGAACAAGATGGGGCGTCCGAAACCATCCAGTCAGATAAAATTTTACTATCAACGGGCATGAAAGCGAACCTCGGTGGATTAGAAGGACTCGACCTTGAAAAAGAAAAAGGGTTCATCAAAACCGATCACTATCTCCGGACAAACATTGATGGCGTTTACGCCATTGGCGATGTAAACGGAAAAGATATGCTGGCGCACGTTGCTTCAAAAGAAGGCCTCACCGCAGTCGAACATATTATCCACGGAGAAGAAAAAACCCATGCAATGGATTATGAAAAAGTGCCTTCAGGCATTTACACTTTCCCAGAAATTGCACAAGTTGGATTGACTGAAAAAGCGGCCAAAGAAAAAGGCATCGATTATAAAGTCTCAACGTTCCCCCTTAGCGCAAACGGAAAAGCCCTTGCAGAAGGACAAAGTGTCGGACTTGTTAAGATGATTGCCGATAAAAAATATAACGAAATCATCGGGGTTCACATTTTGAGTGATAACGCGACAGATTTAATCACAGAAGCGGTTCTAGGTATGACACTAGAAGCGACGGCTGAAGATTATGTTAACGCCATCCATCCTCATCCGACGTTATCAGAAATGCTTCATGAAACAGCACATGGAATCATCGACAAACCCATTCATATTTAACCAAAAAAGGTGCTTGAAAAAGCACCTTTTTTATATAAAAACCCCCCTTATAATCCCAATTCTATCGTATTATAAAGGGGGGATAATATTTAATTAAGCAAATACACAATGTAATAAATCATCAACGGTAATGTTAAAGAAATACTCATCAAGCGGTTGTTTTTCTAAAATCGTTTTAAACGAAGCTTCATCGTATTTAGCGCCTTTAAGCGAAGCTTCGAGCTCGGAAATATCACGACTGCCTAAGAAGTCACCAAAGATTTTTACATCGTAGATTTTCCCTTCTTTAACATTTAAATGAAATTCCACTTTACCGCCTTGGTAACGGCCAGCTTTTTCAATTGAAAATTCAGGCGACTCTCCATAGTTCCATTCCCATTTATTATAGCGTTTATCCATGAGTTCATCAATTTTCTCATAGTCGGTTTCACTTAATTCATAGATATGATTCGATAAATCTTTGGTATTAAGTAAAAACTCTAAAAGCGTCTTTTTAAACTGTCCCATGGATACGCCTTCTTTTAAATAAGGCAACACGTTTGTAACACGGGAGCGGTTTGACTTGATGCCTTTACTTTTGATTTTATCGGCTTTAACATTTAATACTTCTGCGACAAACTTTAAGTTTGCATCGAATAAAATCGTTCCGTGATGCAACATTTTATCTTTATAAAAACTTTGTGCGTTGCCACTAATTTTTTTATCTTCAACGACAATATCGTTGCGTCCTTGAAACGCAGCGGGGACACCAAGTTCGTTAAGGGCATCGATAACTGGCTTGGTAAACTTTTTATAATTGTTTAAATTATCTTTGAGTTTTGTAACAAACGAGAAATTTAAGTTTCCATCATCGTGATAAACCGCGCCACCCCCTGTAATTCTACGCACTACATTGACATCATGTGCCTTTACGACTTCGGGATTGATCTCTTCTATAGTATTTTGGTTTCTTCCAATAATAACACTATTTTCGTTTTGCCAAAGCAAGACGAAGTCTTCATCACTGTCTAGATACTTTAAAACGTACTCTTCTAATGCAAGGTTAAATCTAGGATTTCTTGAATCATTTAATATCGTTTTCATTTTTTCACCTCAACGTTCAAATTATCATACATTAAAAGTGTAAACTAAGGGCTAGAAAAAATCAATTCAACCACGTTATAAATTGTTTTTCTATGCTAAAAACATCACTTCATGTTACAATATCACTGTATGAAACGAGAGGGGCGATTGCATTGAGAAAATGTTTAATTGTTGTAGATATGCAACGAGATTTTATTGATGGGGCACTAGGATTTGAACAAGCCTTTGACGTTATCGAACCAATCAAAGAAAAAATATTAATCGCTAGAGAAGAAGGGATTGAAGTCATCTTTACCCAAGATACGCATCATGAGAACTATCTAAACACAGAAGAGGGCAAAAACTTACCAGTTGAGCACTGTGTAGAAGGCCACGTTGGTCATGAGATATATCCTGAG
The DNA here is from genome assembly GCA_964386055.1 of uncultured Candidatus Izemoplasmatales bacterium. GTDB lineage: Bacteria > Bacillota_I > Bacilli_A > Izemoplasmatales > Izemoplasmataceae > B1SED10-225. The sequence goes on from CAYLQZ010000012.1 coordinate 4,289, forward strand.
ATTCAACCCCTGATACGCACCAGCGATAAAATCTTTAAAAAACCGACGTTTCCGTCTTTAGAACTAGGCAATTATTTAAAGAATCAAGCATTCGAAGAAGTTGAATTATGTGGCTTAGTCTCGAATATTTGTGTCTTATCAAACGCCGTAATTGTTAAAGCGGCTTTAGATAATGCTCACATCATCGTCGATCAAAACGCCACAAGAAGCTTTGATGAATCCTTGCACGAAGCAAGCCTTGATGTAATGGAAGGCTTACACATCGAAATTAAAAATAGGAGCTAATGTATGTTAACTAACCGCAATGAAACCATGTTAATTGATTTTTATGAATTTACTATGGCCCACGGCTACTTTGAGTCTTCATTTAAAAATGAAATTGTTTATTTTGATTTATTTTTTAGAAAAATCCCTTCCAATGGTGGCTACGCTATTATGGCAGGCTTACAAAGTGTAATTGATTACGTCAATAATATGTCTTTTACCGACAGCGATATTGAATATTTACGTAGTAAAAAAATGTTTTCTGAAGCCTTTTTAGAATACTTAAAAACCTTTGAATTTAGTGGCGATATTTATAGCGTGCCTGAAGGAACGGTTATTTTTCCTAATGAACCGATTTTAACGGTACGCGCCAACGCCGTTGAAGCGCAACTTTTAGAAACCTATTTATTGCTAGCGGTAAACCATCAATCCTTAATCGCCACCAAAGCTTCACGCATAAAACATGCCGCAGAAGATAGAAAAGTGATTGAGATGGGTGCACGACGGGCTCACGGGGTTAGTAGCGCAAATTTAGGGGCTAGAGCGGCCTTTATAGGTGGTGCAGATATGACCTCTAATACCATAGCGGATCGCTTATACGATGTCCCCGCAACAGGCACCATGGCCCATAGCTGGGTTCAAATGTTTGATACAGAACTTGAATCATTTCAAACGTACGCAAAGCTTTACCCTCAAGCCGCAATCTTTTTAGTTGATACATATAACACAGTAAAAACGGGCATCCCCAATGCCATCAAAGTGATTAAAGAAATCCTCATTCCAAAAGGCGTCACTTTTTATGCCATCCGTATTGATTCAGGAGATTTAACCTATCTCTCTAAAAAAGCTAGAAAAATGTTGGATGAAGCAGGGTTAGAAAACTGTAAAATTGTTGCGTCTAATGCCTTAGATGAGCATCTAATCAATGCCTTAATCATGCAAGGGGCGCCGATTGATATGTTTGGCGTTGGCGAACGGTTAATCACCGCAAAAAGCGAACCCGTTTTTGGCGGTGTGTATAAGTTGGTCGCCGTTGAGAAAAAGGGACAAATCACGCCAAGAATTAAAATTAGTGATAACCCAGAAAAAATCACAACCCCACATTTTAAAACCTTATATAGAATATTTGATAATGAAACCAATAAGGCATGTGCCGATTTGATTGCCTTACACGATGAAGAAATTGATACGTCAAAACCGCTAACGATTTTTGATGAAACCCATATATGGAGACAGCGCACCTTTACAAACTATACATTAAAACGCTTATTACAACCGGTTTTTAAAGAGGGCAAACAAGTGTATACTTCGCCTACACTAAAAGACATTAAAGCCTATACCAACAGTCAACTGAATAGCTTATGGGAAGAAGCCAAACGATTTGATTATCCACACCGTTACTACGTGGATTTATCGAATAAACTTTGGGAACTTAAACACAGTCTTATCAAATACCATAAAAATGCCCAATAAACAAAGCGCCCATAAACATAGGGCGCTTTTTAAATGTTATAATAACGATAGATTAAAGGAGGAATAACTATGAATGTTACATTTGGTGGAAATACAGTAACCTTAGAAGGAACAGGCGTAGGTTTAGGAGATATAGCACCAGATTTTGAAGCTTTAAACAAAGATTTAACGACCGTTAAATTAAGTGATTTTGATGAGAAATTTATTGTCATTAGTGTGGTACCTTCAATTGATACTGGCGTTTGCGATTTTCAAACCAAACGGTTTAATCAAGAATTAAATAATCTTGACAATGTCAAGTTGATTACCATTTCAAATGATTTACCCTTTGCCCAAAAACGGTGGTGTGGATCAGAAGGATTAACCGATATTGTGACCTTATCAGACCATTTATCATTAGATTTTTCAATGAAATTTGGAACTTTGATGAAAGAAAATCGATTACTCGCTAGAAGTGTTTTTATTCTAAATCAAGCCCGCGAAATTGTTTATAAAGAATTTGCCCCAGAGGCAAGTGAACATCTAGATTATGAAAAACTCGTTGCGGAATTAGAAGTATTGAGAAGAAATTAATACCCCCCCTCGCTTAACCATATTAAGCGAGGGGCTTTTTATGATACAATAACGATTGAGGTGATGATATGAAACAACGACTGGGAAATAAGCTTAGAGCATTAAGAAGAACACACGACTTAACGCAAAAAGAAGTCGCCAAACAATTATCGATTGATCCTTCAACCCTCTCAAAGTATGAAAATAACCAACGCCAAATCCCTAAAGATATCTTAGATAAATTTGCGTTACTCTATCAAATTTCCCCCGATGAATTCCATCATGATGATATCCAAAATACTACGCTTGATCAAAACTATCTTCCTTTAGCACGCGTATTTATCGTTCCGAATACTTTCATCAAAAAAGGGGTGATAGGAGGAATTCTTATATCGCTTTATGTATATTTTTTCTTCGATACCATTTATTTACCAATCACGGCAACCCTTGGCGGAATTTGTCTTTTACTATATGGGGTTTATCACTATAAATTTGTCTTTGCGCATTCTGTGCCGTACCAATCAATACCAAAAAATACCACACCCACTTATACCCTCACAGACCAAACCCTTTATATACCAAAATTGCGGTTTGAATGGAGAATGAATCTTTTGTTAAGCGTACTCAGTATATTCTTTTTGAGTATGTTTATTATTGCCATATCTGATAATGTCTTTGATGAAATCGACTATATTGTAAGTTCTGTGCTTATCATGGCCAATATCATTATCTTATTTTATTTGTTTTTACACTCTTTATTAAAAAAAATCTTTTATAGCTATATTCCTTTGCATCAAGTCAATCATACATTTAATACAATCAAATATAATCTTTTATCTATCATTGGCTGGAGTAGTTTTATTTGGTTTATGATGCTTCTGGGAATGCTTAAACACCTTAATAAGATAGCGATGTTTGAACTTGTTATGCTGTTTATTTTAGCGCACTTTTACCTTTTTTTAATCGTCTCTTTAGTGAACACAATAAAGAAGTTTCGTATGCTATTTAATATTGAGGTAGCTTGACACTTTGTCAAAAAACTTGACAATACACCTATTTTTATTTCTTTTATTTTAAAACGTGGTATGGTATAGGCAAGGATAACTTATGCGAGCTTACGCGGCTTTAAGGAAGCTTTTTCTCCAATTATGCTTTTTTAAATTAGGGATAAGCGTATAGGTTATCTTTTTTTAACCCGATTTTCTGTTGGCACTCACGTAATTTGCTTGACAATACCCCAACAATTCATTAAAATCATAGATGGAAATGGAGGGAAATATTATGGCAAAAACACAAGAATTTCAAACACAATCAAAAAAATTACTAGATTTAATGATCAATTCAATCTACACACACAATGAAATATTTTTAAGAGAACTCATTTCAAACGCATCCGATGCGATTGATAAGCGACATCATCTATCATTAACCGATGATCAAGTTCCAAGCGAAGATAACTATCAAATCGAGATCATCCCCGATCAAACCAACCGCACATTAACCATTAAAGATAATGGAATTGGGATGACTGAAGAAGACTTGATTCAACAATTAGGAACCATTGCGGAAAGTGGTTCAAAAGCTTTTATGGAAAAAATCGAGAAAAAAGATTTAGACATTATCGGACAATTTGGGGTAGGCTTTTATTCCGCCTTTATGGTCGCATCAAGAGTCTTTGTAAAAACCCGTTCTCCTTACAGCGATACAGGATTATTGTGGCAAAGCGAAGGGGAAAGCACCTATACCATAGACCAAACGAAAAAAGACACAATCGGAACTGAGATTACCCTTGTTTTACGTGAAGATGACGAAGAAAATGAAGAAAACTATTCAGAGTTTTTAGAAGAAAATCGCATTCAATCACTAGTGAAAAAGTATTCAGATTATGTGCGCTACCCTATTACAATGGAAGTCACAAAAACAGAAGAACCCAAAGAAGAGGATGAAACCCCTTCAACCTATAAAGAAACAGATACGTTAAACTCACAAATCCCGATTTGGAAACGCCCTAAAAATGATATTACTGAAGAAGAGTTGTATGAATTTTATAAGCGTCAGTTTACCCAATTTGAAGACCCGTTGCATGTCATTCATACGAATGTAGAAGGCATGTTAACGTATACCGCGCTTTTATTCATCCCCAAAAAACCACCTCATGATTTTTACACAGATAAATATGAAAAAGGATTATCCTTATATTCAAAAGGTGTCTTTATTCAAGAAAAAAATAAAGAACTAGTGCCTGAATATTTTAGATTTTTAAACGGCTTAGTTGACTCTGCAGACTTATCGTTAAATATTTCACGTGAGATGTTACAACATAATCGTCAACTTAAAAAAATCGCATCAAACATCGAGAAAAAAGTTCGCAACGAACTTACTAAGATGCTTAAAAACGACCGTGAAAAATATGTCGAGTTTTTCGATGCGTACCGTCAAATCTTAAAATACGGCATCTACGATGAATTCGGGGCCCACAAAGAGAAATTAAAAGATTTAATCATGTTTAAAACCAATAAATCCGATGATTACATCACTTTAAAAGAATATCTAGAGCGTAAACCTGAAGCCCAAACCCATATTTATTACGCATCCGGGAAAAATAAAACCCAAATTATGAATCTACCTCAAATGGACGCCATTAAAGCAAAAGACTATGAAGTATTACTATTCACAGACGAAGTCGATGAATTTATGGTTCAAATATTAAATGCTTACGATGAAGTAGAATTTAAGTCCGTCCAACAAGGAGAAAGTGATTTCTTAGACGACGAAGAAAAAGATAAACTTAAAGAATCTGAAAAAGATTACGCTACCCTATTAAAAACCTTAAAGAAAACCTTAAAAGGCAAAGTCAAAGATGTGAAACTTTCAGGCCGTTTAAAAGAATCTCCAGTTTGCTTAGTCAGCGGCGAGGGCCTTTCTTTAGAAATGGAAAAAGTCTTAAAACAAATGCCCGACAGCGGCAACATGAAAGCGGAAAAAATCTTAGAAATTAATCCTGAACATGAACTTTTTAAAGCCTTGAAGACCATCCATGAAAAAGATGGAAAAAAAGTTGGCGATTACGCAAACTTACTTTATCACCAAGCATTATTAATAGAAGGCTACCCAATTGAAAATCCTAATGAAATGAGCGATCTCATGACCAAGCTCATGGTAGAATCTACCAAATAAATAATTTAAATTGGCGCACTTTTTCATAAGTGCGCCATTATTATGTGATAAAATAAGGTAAATCAAAAAAGAGGTGTTTTTTTATGAAACAAGCATATATTAATGCGGCTATTCCTTTTTCAAACCACGACGCTTTTATAGTAGAAGAAGGAATGTTTACGCATGTTGGAAAGAAAGCTTCCATATTAAATCAATCAATCGATGAAATAATTGACCTCAAAAACCAAACGGTCTTTCCAGGGTTTCATGACTCGCATATGCATTTAGTGGGATTAGGGATGATGCAGTCTATATTTAATGCATCGAACCACAAAACCATCGAAGCCCTTATTGAACAAGCAAAAATGGTTGAGATGAATCCTTTAGTTGGAAGAGGATTCCATGAATCGACCATCGAAGATGGGCGTATGCTCAATAAAGCGGATTTAGATAAAATATCGACTGATAAACCGGTTATTATTTACCGCGTTTGTGGTCATATGGTCGTTGCGAATTCGAAAGCCATTGAAATCGCAACTGCTCAAAATGGTCCGATTCCATACCAGAAGGATAGCTACGATTTAAACGAAGGGCTCTTTAAAGAAGAAGCCATGCAATACGTTTTATCCATTATTCCTATCCCCGATGAATCCATCATCGAATCTTATGTTTTAAGCGCCCAAGAAACCTTATTGTCTCACGGGGTTACGTCAGTTGGAAGCGATGATTTCCATGTCACAAAAGCCCATTATGAAACGGTCCTTAACGTCTTAAAAACTTTAAGCGAATCGGGGAAACTCAAACTGAATGTTTATGAACAAGTGAATTTACCAAATATCGATGACTTTAACGACTTTTTAGAAAAAGGCTACGCATTACAAAACTACGGCCTTTATAAACACGGTCCTTTAAAACTGCTTGCGGATGGGTCTTTAGGTGCACGCAGTGCTTATATGAAAACGCCATATGCAGACGATCCTTCGACGCAAGGGATTGCCATTTTTGATAAGGAAAAACTCATTAAACATTTTAAAAAAGCGAGTGAGTACCAAATGGACTTTGCGATTCACGGAATTGGAGATGGAACCATCGAAGCCATTATGGACGCAAAAGAATATATCTTAGAGAGCGATGACGCTAAAAAACGCGATTCTATCATCCATGCGCAACTCGCATCTCACGATCAAATAAAAAGAATGAAATCACTTGATTTAGGCGCTCAAACCCAACCGATATTCATAGCCTCAGATGTTCCTATTATAGAAACGCGTTTAGGAGAAACGCGGGCTCAAGAGACCTATCTTTTTCATACTATGATTAAAAACGGGATTCCTACGACCATTTCAACCGACGCTCCGATTGAAAGTACCAACCCGTTTGAAAACCTATATGTCGCGGTTACGCGTAGAAGCTTTAAACATCCTAAGCACGCACCCTTCATTAGAAAAGAAGCGATTCCCCTCTCTAAAGCAATCAAAGCCTACACCGAAATCCCTGCTTATTTTACGTATCAAGAAAAAACCCTAGGTAAAATTCAAAAAGGATTTCAAGCAGATTTTATTGTCGTGCAAAACTTCAACCCAAAAGTGATGGAATCATTATTGAAAACTGAGGTTGTAAAAACCTATAAACAAGGAACTATAGTTTATGAACGATGAGACAATTGATCCTAAATATGAGAACACGTTAGGCGAAAGAATGGCCCTAATTATCATTGTAAGCACCTTTACGTTTTTCATCAGTGTTTTAAGTTTTGGCCTGTTTTTAATTCCGACTTTAAAACTATCTTATGAAAAGATTTTTTATCATTTACAGCATAATAAAAAAGAACCCCATTATATAAAAACGTATTTTAAAGCTTTAAAAAGCATTCCTAAAACGCATCTATATTACTCACTAATTTTAACGATTAGTCTCATTGGTCTTATTACGTTGTTTAGAATAACCGACGATGTAGTCGGTTATGTTATAGTCTATTTTTTATTGTTTGAAATAGGTGTCCTACTCATTAATGGGCCACCGATTCTAGCGAAAATGGCGCTTAACGATCTTTTTTCAATGGTGAAAACTACCTTTTTACTGGGACACTTGCATACATCGTCTACCCTATTTAATATGGGCTTGATTATTGGAAGTGTATTGCTTCTGAGTATGCTAGAACTATGGATTGTTCTCCTGATTGTTTTCCCATTATTTATTCTATATATGACGCTTAGTTCTATCATTTTCTTCAAATCCTTTAGACCATATAGTTAAAAAAATCTCTAATGCATCACATGCATTAGAGATTTTTTATGCAGTTAATTCTCTTAAAGCCCCGTCTTGAATGAAGGTGACCATGATTTTCACAATCTTTGGATCAAACTGGGTTCCAGCATGGGTTTTAATTTCTTCGATGATGGTGAATTCATCGAGTTTATCTTTATAAGGCCTCGCGGTTGCCATGGTCGCTACGGCGTCACACAAGGCAATGATGCGCCCGCCTAAAGAAATATCGTCTTGATAAATCCCACGTGGGTAGCCCAACCCATCATAGCGTTCATGGTGCTCCCGCACCATAGTCGAAATCGATTTTAAATCACTATTTTTATGTAAAACATCAAAAGAATATTCGACATGTTTTTTAATATGATCATATTCATCATCAGTCAGTTTCCCTTTTTTATTTAAAACATCGTATTCTACGCCGAGCTTCCCAATATCATGTAATAACCCAGCCCAATATACATCGTTAATAAATGTCTTATCATCACTTAATACCGTTGCGGTACGCTTGGCTAGATTTGCGACATCTTGACTGTGCCCTTTGGTGTAATGGTCATATAAATCAAGCGTTCTTACAAAGGATAAAATAATATCGTTTTTTATTAAACGGTTTTGTCCTTCGATATATTGTTTCATAAATAAATTGTTGAGTAGAGCCGTGTAATCTTTAATTCTTTTAAGATGCTGATTTTCTACACTAGCTGAGCCTTTAAAATAATCGTGTCCAACGATAAAAAGTTCTTCAACATCAAATCTAAATACGGTATAGATTCTTGAAGCACCGTTTAAATGTTTTAAAGAATCAGGCACTTTATAATTAGGATAAAGTTGTTTAAGCCGCGAATATATATTGCCATAATACACTATATCCTCAGATTCCATTTTTCCCGTATTATGGAGTTCATTTAAAAACGGAATGCGTTCTAAATCATACCCTTTTGCGGTCACTGGAGTGATGACGCCCTTACTCGAAAAATACGCAAAGGATGCATCTGCGTGATTGAATAGAAAGTGGGTTAAATCGAATGTTTCTTTTGCAAAATGTTTCATAGACGCTTGTTCACTTAAAATATCATTAGAAAGATCAAAGAATCGGTAAACATAATCAATCGTTTTATTGAGTTGTGTGTTAGATGTTTGTAGAAAGTGATTTTGTTTCCGGCGCGCTTCAACGTAACGTTTTAAGATAGAACAAAAGCCAACCACAATCATCATAAAGCCATAGATTAGCGCCGTGGTTTCGATGAATTGTAGGGGACTTAATGCACTATTATAATCGTATAACAATGCACCGTATAAGCTGAAAAAACCAAACATCATCAAAAACAGCATATAGTAATTATAAAACAAACTCGCAAAGATGAAAAAAGCCAATAAAATATAAAAATGTCTAAACACAGTCAGTTCATAAAACCCTTGAATCAAAAGAAAACTTACCAACAAATAACTGAGTAGGAATAGAGGGGTCTCATAAATAGAATGTGGACTTATGAATATATTTTTTAAGGTGTTTTCACGATATCCCATATATAAAAATAAGGTGAAAAATACAATCCCACTAAAGGACCCAAAACTCGCAATTAAAAAACTCCGCAATATTCCATGTTCACACTCAAATAAACAATACGCTAAAACCGACGTCCCTGATAAAATGGATACCCCTAACGCAACGATGACAAAAGAAATTAGAGCGGTTAAAAAATTATTTGTTATAAAATATTTTCTAATAAACCGTCTATAAAGCTGCCGACCGACTACCATAACCACAATGAATAAGGTGGCTTGATAAAATGCGATAAAAAAGTTTTTTTGCCATGAAAGGTCATAAACCCAATCGCCGCGTAAGAAAAAGCCAAACAAGCTCCCTAAAAATAAAAAGCCATATATTTTTCTCCCCATAATTAAAACAGCGCTAAAGCCAATTCCTAAGCTGATAGATAATATACTAAACGTATAGCCTGTTGGCATATAAAGCGTTTCAAGTAATATTAAACCAATCATTAAAAGTCCTATGATACTGGCTTTAATTTCATCATAACCCCACCACTTTTTCATAGCTCACGCTCCTCTTATTAAAATTATAGCATATTTAAAGTCCCCATGCTAAAAAGGATTAAAGCAATTGCATGCAGTATAAAAATACTGTATACTAACAATACGTAATAAAGAGGGTGATACCATGAATCGATTAGTTTATCGAGTTTCTGCCTTTCCTAAAGCGAATAAAGGTGGCAATGAAGCAGGCGTTGTACTTGAAACGCACAATATAACCGAAACAGAAATGCAAAAAATTGCGAATTATGTAGGGTATAGTGAGACGGCATTTATTTTTGAATCTGACAAAGCCGATATGAAACTTCGCTACTTTTCCCCTACAACAGAAGTTCCGCTATGTGGTCATGCGACCATAGGGGCTTTTAATCTGCTTAGAAATCTAGATAGAATAGATAAAGAGATCTATACCATTGAAACCAAAAACACGGTATTAGAAATACGCATTAAACCAGAAAGCGTCTTGATGGAACTTGCGCCTGCTAAGATAAAAACAGGCCCATCTAAAGCGGATATTTTAACACTTTTAAGCCTACCAGATGACAAGGTGATCTCTAACGATATAAAAATTGTCTCTACTGGAATCGAAGAAATCTTTGTCGAAGTTGATTCGCTTAAAACACTATATGAATTAACCCTTGACTTTGAAAAAGTCAAAGCCCTATGCATTAAAAAGGGGTGTAGCGGACTATATGTTTTTACCTTGGAAACTGAAGAATCATACGCTTTTGCACATGGAAGAAATTTCCTTCCTGTTTTAGGGATTGATGAAGAAAGTGCGACAGGGACTGCCTCAGGCGCCTTGGCAATTTATCTCCGTGAAGAAAAAAATATGAAACAAAAATCTTATATATTTGAACAAGGTAATGTATTAGGCAAGCCTTCTATAATTGAAGTTGAATTGGTCAATACACAACACTATTACCCAAGAGTATTTGTTGGGGGATCAATGCGTTTCATTGATAAAATCATTAAATACCTATGACCACATTCATTTGTGGTCTTTTTTGTAAGAAATATGATTAATTACTTAAAAAATTATAAAAAAATGCTAAAATGGAGTAAAGGGGGAATCCGCTATGAATGAAAATACAAAAGATGTAATGACACTTTTAGAATCACGATATAAAAGTGTCGTTGAAAAAGATGTAGAAACTGATGAGCGTGTGGATTCAAAGAGAAAACAATTCACTTCGATAAGGAACACAATCAATCGGTCAGTAAACTCAAGTCTAACATCTATCAATTCCAATCATCAAATCATCAATACCCACTTTCAGAAGCTTAACGACAAACTGAAAGCTCTTTTTCATGGTCGATTAGAAAAAATAAATGATGAAAGAGATGTTTTGACCCACAACTATGGGGTAAAAAAAGATGGGGTAACGGCAATTCTTGCAGAAAACGAGCTAGAAAACGAACACGCACGTAAAAAAGTCAAAAATGCTTTTTCAAAAGCGTTAAAAGAAGCCGACGATACATTCAATGACATAGTCTCACAAACCGAGGCCGCTTTAGAACGCGCAAGTACCCAACATGCTAATCACATGCGCGATTTAATCGAATCGACCAATGAACGATTAGATAAAGCGTCTACCATAGAAACAGAAGCCTACACTACGTTTAATAAAACGCATAAAGCCATTGAAAAGAAAAGAGAAGACGCTTTTGAAGGCTTACAAAAAGAAAAAGAAGAGACTTTAAAACAACTTCGAACAGATTTACAAGCGCTGAAAAAAGACTATAAAGACAATTTGAAACCTCTTGATGAAGCGATTGAAACATTAAAAACAAAACAGGAAAAGGCCTTAAACAAACTAAAAGAATCACAAAATCAAGCCATCAACAAACAAGAAAGCTATAAAAAAGAGGCAGAAAAGCTTAATGATAAAGCGAACGCTGCTTATCACGATAAAAAAATTAAACAGCTTAAAAAAGAACATATCCAAGCCTTGGAAGATAAAGAAAATGAACACAAAGAAACCTTAGACCCAGAACTGAGTAATCGTGATGAATTGATTAACACCTACACCCAAAAATTTATTACGTTCAAACATAACGCTATCGACACGATTCTTTCCTTGATCAAACGCTATGATAATATTCAAAATGATCATAACATCGAACTTGATCATGCAAATAACACACTCAATAAAAAACTAACTGAATACGAAAAGGAAAAAATGACCATCGAACTTGACCGAAAAATTCAAAATGTGAATTTTGAATACACATTAGAAGAAACAACTAAACTAAATGAACACAAACAAAAAATTGCGCAACCTGAATACACTATTAAAGAAAACGAAGCGACATTAAATCGTGATTTATCAATTTTAGAACTCGATACAACAAAAACCATTTACCAACAAGATCACGACACCAAAATAGAAATCATGCAACACAACCATCAGTTTCATATGGATTCACTCGATAATTTATCTACCAAACTCAATTATCTTTATGAATATGATCGAGACATGCTAAACCACGAAAAACAAAAGAAACAGTTTGATATTGATTATCAACACGAACGCATGCTTATGAGTCATTATCAATCCCATGCAGAAGGCTACGCTGCTTTAAAAACCGAAATACTCGAAAGTAAAAAGCCAGCTTTCACCCAAGAAATTGATGCCCGTTTAAAACAAAAAACTACATTATACAATCAGTTAATTAAAGAAGCTGAAAAAGAACATACTAAAATGATTGAAAATATTGAAACCACCTACAAACGCGAAAAGAATATTTACGAAGACCCTTTAGAAATTATTCGTAAAAAACACCGTGCAATTATGGACGCATATTTAGCCAATCAAGCAAAAGAACGCGCCAACCTACAAGACCAAATCAATGAACTCGATGAAAACAAACACAAAAAGAAAGTTTTAAAACTCAAAAAAGATTTATCGTTTTTAAAACACGAACAAACCGAAGCACTAGAAACGAAAAAAGCATCACTAGAAAGCGCCCGTACGCCATATAAAAAGATGCTAGATAATATTGAAAAACACCGTGAACAATCAATTGAAGAAGCGGAAACCTTGCTCTACCATACAACCGATCAATATAACCTAGCTATTGAAGAAGCGAAAAAACAAGCGAGAGAAGAAAAACAAACCATCAGCAATCATTACTACGAGATTAAACATCGGGCAAAACTATTTAACACCTTCCAAAAAGAAAGAAAAGCCCGTACATTAAAAGACGCTGAATCTTATCATATCAAACGAAACCATGACAGCGATGAAAAACAAACCCAATCTGATACCCTATTAAATGAGCAACTAAACAAACTTAAAAACTATGAAGCTTCACAAAAAAAAGCATTAGATGAAACCATAAAAGCGTTAGAAAATAGCTTTGATGATTTTAAACAATCAACTTTAGAAGAAAAAGAAACCAAGCGGATGACGCTTAAAGAAGCCCATCAACGTGAAAAAGAAAAACTAGACCTTCAAAAAGAAAAACTAGAAAGTGCGCATGTTAAAGCGCTTGAAACCCTCAAAGAACAATTTGAAAACGATAAAGAAGCTTTATTTAAAGAAAAAGCGCAAAACGAAGAAACCTTAGATCAAAAAATTCAAAGCTTAGACAAATCGATTGAAGATGAGATTAACAAAAAACACGATAATCTTGAAGCCGCGTTCAAACGGTATGAAACCAATGTTCAAGCCCTAAAATCATCTGTTGAAACCAATCCCTTTGTGACCCTTGATGTTCAACATATTGCCACGTTAGAAGAAGATATCAAACAAAATAAATAATGCATCATATAAGGATGTAACCATATGGAAAAAAACTTAAGAAAGAATTTACTGGTTGTCCTGATTATTTCTTTTGCCATCTCGTTTCGATTTGCATTAGAATTTGTGTTTAACATTTTTTGGGACGTTTATGATATCTCACCAATTGTAGGGTTCGTTATACGAACCCTTTTCGTGTTGATTTTTATCGTTATCTGGCTAGGCATTACGCTTAGAGGGGATTCGCCACATACGAAGCTACCATGGTTATTAATTCTTACATTTGAACCCGTATTAGGGATCACTTTATTTTTGACGTTTGGCCGTAGTTTTCAAAACTCATATCGTTACCGAAACCGCCCACTTATGAAAAATGGCCAATATATAAAAAAAGAAGCGCATCCCAGCACCCTTGATGCTGCCTTAGACGACTATGAACCACGGATTAAAAATACCATTAAAAGTATTCACCAAGCGACGCACCATCAACCATTTATTAAAGATACAAGCGTTGAGATTCTCAAAAACGGTGAAAAGTTTTATCCTGAATTAAAACGCGCTATTAAAGGGGCGAAATCATTTATATTGTTTGAATTTTTTATTTTGCGCCACGACCAAAGAAGCCGCGAAATTGTTGCATTGTTAATGGAAAAAGCCAAAGAAGGCATAGAAGTTAAAATGATTATTGATGCATTAGGAAGTGCCCGTACTAAAAGAAAATTTTTAAAAGAAATCGAACAAAGTGGCATTGAGCTGATCATCAATGATAAAATCTATTTCCCTCTTTTTAACACACGCATTAACTATAGAAACCACCGTAAAATTGTCGTCATTGATGGACACACCGGCTTTACAGGCGGAATGAATATTGCGGATGAGTACGATAATTCGATCGAGTATAACTATTATTTTAGAGATACACAAATTAAGCTACAAGGCGGAGCCGTTCGGAGTTTAACCGCTTTATTCTTCAAAGACTATTACTATAACACCAATCACTTTATTGATGATGATCAATACTATCCAGATACATCTGTTCAATCAAAAGGGCTAACCCAAATTGTTCAAAGTGGGCCCGATTCACGCTATGCCCATATTAGAAACTTCTACTTAAAACTTATCTATAATGCCTCACAGTCCATCAAAATTATGACGCCCTATATGGCCCTTGACCATGAAACCTTAACTGCTTTAAAAACCGCTGCCCAAAGCGGGGTTAAAGTTGATATTATTATTCCCGGTATTCCGGATAAATATATCGTCTACAAAGTCACAAAATCATTCATAGGAACCTTATTAGATTCAGGCGTGAATATTTACCACTATGACCCAGGATTTTGTCACGCAAAAGTCTTAATCATCGATGAAAAAATCGCCTCAGTAGGGTCTTATAATTTAGATAATCGAAGCGCTGTAATCGACTTTGAAGTGACGGCGCTATTAGTCGACCATGGCGTTAATGAGTTAAATATGCAATATGAAACCGATAAAAGCGCATCAACCCTAATCGATCCTGTGGCTTGGGCTCAAAGACCTTATTTTTCAAGATTCTTAGAAGGCATCATGTCGATTTTTACGCCTATCATTTAACTTTTAACGTTAAAAGTTTATATTCACTTAAAATATAAGGTATACTATATAAAAAAAGGAGTGGTTAGATGAACATCGATAGATTAGATCATATTTCAACAAAAAAAGGGGATAAAGGACAGTCTAAAAACTATTCAAATGAAACCCTGTCTAAAGATGATATTTTATTTGAAACACTAGGAACCATTGATGAATTAAGCGCATTATTAGGAATAACCTATCATCATACCAAGTATGAACAAATTAAGATTATTCAAAATACTTTACAAGCGATTAATTCGCTTATTGCGACCAATCCAGTGAATCAAGAGCGCTACAGTGCATTAAGACAAATTAATGATAAAGACATCACTTTCATTGAAGAACAAGAAACCAAAATGTTAAGTCAAAAAAGTATTGAACCTAAATTTCACCTCCCAGGAACAGACACCACAAAAGCCAACGCGTATTTTGATTATGCGCGCACTGTCGCACGTCGCAGTGAACGCATGATGGTTCGTTTTATAAATCAAAAAGAACGCGAAGATTTATCTTTTTGTAGAAGTTATTTAAATCGATTATCAGACTTGCTATTTTTACTTGCTAGAAACTTTGAATACCGTAAATAGAGAGGATGTTAGTATGGAAAAAATTGCGATTGTAACGGATACCAACGCTTGTTTGGATTACATGGAATATGACTATGATATTCCTATTTTAAGAAGCATTATTCATTTAGGGGATAAAGAATACATCGATCACGAAGAATTGAAAGCGGATGCTTTTTATGAAGCCATCAAATCTGACCCATCAATTTTTCCTAAAACATCCCAACCGCCTTACGGAAAAATCATCGAAACCTTTGAAGCCCTTGAACAAAAAGGGGTGACTGATATCATTGTCGTTACCATCTCAAAGCATATGAGTGGGATCCATTCCTCAGTTATCAGTGCTGGAAATACATTAACGACGGCCAACGTCCACGCATTTGATTCAAAAAGCGTCGCCTTTCCCCAAGCCAAGATGACATTAAAAGCATTTGAACTTGCAAAAGAAGGCAAATCGGTAGACACTATTTTAAAAACTTTAGAAACGATTCGGGATAATAATCATATTTACTTTGGTGTAGACACCCTCGCGTATCTTGTTAAAAACGGTCGACTTTCAAACGCCCAAGGGTTTATTGGGAGTATGTTGAAAATTAAACCACTTTTACATATTTCCAAAGAAGGCAAAGTCGAAAACATAGAAAAGATTCGTACCTTCAAAAAAGCAGTTAACCGTGTCGTAGAAAGATTTATAGAAGAGACTGAACCGCATCGAGATATTGAAGTCTTTATTTGTCATGCCCATAACCCACAAACACGTGATTATATTGAAAAAACCATTAAAGAAGCCAATCCTAACATTAAAAATGTTATCAGTATGCCTTTAACGCCTGCCGTTGGCGCACACGCTGGACCTGGAGCTATTGGACTTGGTTACTTTTTAAAGGATTAATTTATGATAAATCGCTATTTGAATGCGCTTGAAAAAAAATTAATGGCTTACGAAGCATCACCCCATGAAAAAACGGCGTATATAAACGCCATCCAAGCAGAAATAGATGCCTTGAAAAAAGCGGGAAAAAGCGAAGCTGAAATCATCGATACGCTTAAAACCCCTAAAGCGTTAAGCGAAGAATTGAATATGATGTTTCATAAAAAGCGACGCGTCCCTTTTACCGATAAAGTATTAATTATTTCTCCTATTATCATTATTATTGTTTATCTAATATTGGGATTTACTCTATCGCTTTGGCACCCTGGTTGGATCGTGTTTTTACTGATCCCTGGGTTAGCCCTTTCCTTTGAAATCTTAAACGATCCTGAAAAACCTTTATTTAAAGCTATCCTTCCTTTAGGACTTTTACTAATGTTTTACGTCGTATCATTTGGCTTTTCACAGTGGATTTTAGCATGGAGTTTACTAACCCTTATTCCCTTAATAGGGTTGGTAGATTTATCGAGATTACGGCTTAAACCAATCGAGACCCTATCTTTATCGCTCCCTTTTTTAAGTCTTTTCATAACGCTAAACGTGTATGAATTTTTCATTGGTGAGCATTTTATATGGAATATATTGATTATTAATCCCCTACTTTGGGTTTTAAATTTTAAAATGTTACATAAAAAAGGTCTATACTTTATGGCCTTACTCAGTATTGGGGGAAGCTATTTTATCATCGCGCATCAAACCGCTAATGATATAAATTCGTATTTTATATATTTAGCGTTCATTCCCTTTTTAATAGAAGGAATGCCTCAAACCCCGTTGGTTTCTATCAATAAACGGACCATGGGAGTGGGCTTAACAGTGAGCGCGTTGATCGCTTTAGTGCTAAGTTTAAATAGCTATAGCGAACTCCTGTTTATCCCCTTTTTGATCTTAGCATTTATTCATGCATTGAAACGTCCCGTTAATTTCACGTATTATTTAATCGCGTCAATAGTCTTTTTATCCTTCACCCTATTTGGGGTATTAAAAGCCTTGGACTTATCCCTGTTCCCATGGTGGACGCTTTTAATCATCGTCATCATCAGTCCTTTCTTGAAAGGAATATCAGATGTCAGACCGTAAATTTTTACTATTTAGTTTCACGTTCAATGTAATCGCTATTGTCCATATTAGTTTTGTGGAAATGGTTGATGCGTACCATCCGCTTATCAGTGTGTTGCATGGCGCACTTGTTATGGTGACGATTTCGTTTATGCTAATCATTTTTATGTTTAGTCTAAAAATGGTTTCTCTGGCGCGCCGTGAAGTTATTCCCACCCAATCAAATAAGCATATTTTGATTGTCATCAGTGGTATATTTCTTAACGCTGCACTACTTTATTTTATGATTATTATATTTTTTAATCATTTATCTACCATTGTTAGATACTTGCTTAATTAAAGGATTGGAGGCTGTTTATGGAAGACAAAGTTGAAGTGGTAAGACGCTTGTTTCGAAAAGGAAAATTCAGTATTCATACCACAAAAGACATTGAGCGATTTACCCATATCGATGGACCCGATTTAATGTTTCAAGATAAACCGTTTAACCTTTACATAGATCAAAAAACCAACGCGTTAATTTATGGCAATGTAGAAACCAAACAAGGCGATCCCTTTTTTACGTATTTAATCTTTTCTCCTTACGAATATAGCTTTAATGATAACACTTCATTTGAGTGGTTTGATGCACATGAAGTTGGATTTAATGATTTAAAACAAAAAAAATAACGCTTAAACTGTGTAAAATAGTTTAAGCGTTTTTCATTGGAGTTGTTTCAGTAGTATCAAACATATCAAGAAGGCCTTCATCCATTAAAACTAACACTTTAGAGACAACATAATCGGGCCATGCTTTATTGGATTCATGCCTTAAGGTTTCAACAATATCCATTTTGGAACGTCTTGGTCTATATTGAGTATCCCGCGACATTGAGGCTATGACTTCACTAATATTCAATACATAATTTTCTAACGTCAGCGATTCATCGTTTAATCCTTTAGGATACCCTGTGCCATCATAGCGTTCATGATGAGAATAAATTAAGTCCGCAATCGGTCTTAATACGTTTGAGTGATTGACTAAATCAAAGCCATATTCAGTGTGTTTTTTCATGATATCATATTCGTGGACGCTAAGCGTCCCAGGTTTATTTACAATTGCTTTACTAATGCCTATTTTTCCAATATCGTGCATGATTCCCGCCCAATATAAGCGGTTAATCATGGACGCTTTGATATCAAAAGATTTTCCGATTAGTTTACAAAGCGCTGCGACATCAAGGGAATGTTGTGAGGTGGAAGTATCAAATAGTTCAATGATATCTAATAAACTCATCACCATTGCGGTTTGTTTATCATCGTAGTCTTCACTCAGTAGTTGGGACTCATAAAATCCATTTAATAAAACATTGATTGATTCAAAGTATTGCATGACATCTTTCCCAAAGGAATAAGAAGAACTGATATCGATATCAAAGCTCATCTCGCAAATATAATCAGCTGAAATGTTTACACTCATCAACACTGTCTCTTTAACTTTAGGGTGAACCGCTGTATAGGCTTGATACGAATCACCAAAATCCTTTTTAAGCCACGATTCAGAATTTTCGATTTTTAACGGTTTATCAAGTTCGCCTTTAAAAATATGCGCGTCACTTCGAAGCTCATTGAGCAAAGTAATATCATATCCAATTGCGTCAATCCACGTAATTTTATTGTCTTTAATAAACATACACGCCCCATAATCAATATCGCTAAATAAATCAAATATAATTCTAAAGGTTTTACTTGCTTGTTTTTTGGTATCCAACTCGTTGGTCACAATCATATCTTCGCTCAATCGAAACAAGCCATCCATAGAATCGAGTAATCTATTTAATCTAATGTTATTTTCATCGAGGGTTTGTCTTTCACGTTCTAAGTTTTTAAACAATATCTGTAACGAAAAGTAAAGCACCGCGATAAAGGTTAGAAATAAGTTAATATCAAATAACATATACCATTTGCTTACCACACTTAAATCATAAGGCGGCCATAAAGCGATAGCCAGTAAAAAGATTAACGCTCCAATAAAATAGGCTCTATGTTGAAAATGGTAGGCGCCATATATTGCGAAGGGTAAAAATAAAAATTTATAGCCATCATATCCAATGGATGGAAAAATTTCACTAAAAAATAGATATGAAAACAATGCGAGGATTATATAAAATATAATTTCATGACGACCAACTTTATTTTTGATCAAAAAGCTAATAGACGTATCATCATAGTGTAAAGATGCACTAACGGTGAGTCCAAATATAACTAAGCCAAACAAATCTCCTAAGAACCATATAATCAAGCTATCTAATATTTCAGCGCCACTGACCACCCCAAGAAGATATAACACGAGGTTAGCACTTAACGCCAAATATAACGCCATCAAAGTAAAAAGGAGTAAAAGCGCGAAAAGATTATAAAGAGACATGAATACAGAATGTCTGATTTTTTCAAAAACCATAACTGAAATGGTGATGATGAAGATGCCATTAACGGTAAAAATAAAAGAATAGACTAAATCACCCAAAAGGCTATGCGTAGGATCGTATACATTATATATAAAATAGCCACTCAATATTCCCAATCCAACTGGGATAATCACTTTTCGTTCATAACGTAAAATAAAGGCGAACGCAAAGCCTAAAGCCGGCCATATAATAGAGGATAAAATGCCAAGGATAAACACAAACCCAAATATAGTGAGGAAACTCATAAGAATATAAATAACGACCGAAGTCTGTCTAGATACCGTTTTATCTTGCATGCACAACACCTTCTTTTACATTATTTTACCATTAATTGGATAATAACACACATTATTCAAGAGGAAACTATCGATTATTTAACTAGCAAACAGAGTATGATACACTATAAATACGATGATAAAATACGCCGAAATAATGAATAGGCTCATACGGGGAATTTCTAGTAAAAATTGAAAAACTCCGTTTTAATTTCTACAACCTATGATATAATAGCGGGATTATCTAATAAAAAGGAGACGATAAATCATGGAAAATTATATTGAATGGATTGGGTATTTAGCCTCATTTGCGATTTTAGTCAGTTTAATCATGAGCTCAATCAAAAAACTGAGAATTATAAACACTGTAGGGGCACTGCTGTTTACCATTTACGGATTTCAAATTGGCAGCTATCCTGTCATGCTTATGAATTTAGGAATTGTATTTATAAACCTCTATTACTTAAAACAAATTTATACGTCCAAGGAATACTTTACGATTTTACCCGTTGATAAAAAAGAAGACTATGCCCAAAAATTAATAGAATTTTATCGCAATGATATCAATCAGTTCATGGATCTAGGGGAATCGGTTTTAAACGAATCAACGTATAGCTTTTTAGTACTTAGAAACATGAATCCGGCGGGAATTTTTGTGGCGAAAACGTTTGATGATAAAACGTTAGAGATTACATTAGATTATGCGACCCCACAATTTCAAGACTTTAAAACAGGGGCCCATATTTATGATAAGGCAAAATCACAATTTGAGCAATCCGGTTTTAAAAACTTTATCATGAAAGCCTCGAATAATACCCATATTCGTTATTTAGAAAAAATGGGCTTTACTGCAACGACTATAAACGACGAAACGTATTATCTAAAAAATATCTAAAAAGCCTTTCAAGGCTTTTTTTTATTGCCTCACCGCTTAAAAAGGTCTTATATTTATATTGTTTTAATATTGGGGGTATAAAATGATATAATACTCATGAGAACATTAAAGGATGTGATAAGATGCTTCGTTTAAAAAATTTATCAAAATATTATCATGAAACAGGCAATGTCGTAAAAGCGTTAGATGCTATAGATTTAACATTTAAAAACAATGAATTCGTCGTCATTACCGGTGAGTCAGGAAGCGGGAAATCGACGCTTTTAAATGTAATTAGTGGACTGGATACTTATGAAGACGGAGAACTTTACTTTTTAGACCAAGAAACGGCGTATTTTTCAAAATCAGAATGGGAAACATATCGTAAAAACAATATTGGCTTTATTTTTCAAAATTATAATTTAATTGAGGCTTACACGGTATTTGAAAACGTAGAGATGGCTGCCTTTATTAAAGGAATGGAGACACAAGAACGCAAAAAACGGGTCTTAGATTTAATTGAAAGAGTAGGCCTTAAGGGAAAAGAAAAACAAAAAACATCAACCCTCTCAGGCGGCGAAAAACAACGCGTCGCCATCGCACGGGCACTCGCTAAAGATGCCCCGATGATTATTGCGGATGAACCGACTGGAAACCTAGATAAAAAAACCGGTGAAAGCATTTTAACCCTGTTAAAAGAAATCGCTGAAGATAAACTGGTTTTACTCGTTTCCCATAGTTTTGAATCGGTTGAACCTTACGCTACTAGACATGTAAGATTATTTGATGGAGAAGTGACGCTAGATAAAGAATTATCCAAAGTTGAAAAAACAGCTTCGGTTCAAGAAACACAAACCGAATCTTTATCGTGGATAAACTTAATGTGGATTGCCTTTAAAAACCTTGTTTCTACTCCTAAACGCAGTGTCTTTACGTTGTTAATATCTGTATTCATAGTGATTGTATTTGCGTTGGTTTATGGGTCATACGTCCAACAAATCAATAGTGTTGGGGAGGGTCATGTTCCTGGGTTTAATAACGTTACTGAGAATCGATTGATTGTCACAAAATCATCAGAAGAAGCGTTTAGTGACGAAGAAATCAACGATTTTTATAATAAAGCGCAAGTAATTGATGTGTTAAATTACGATATTATGTTGGATGTCAATGTCAGCATTCCTTATGTGAATGGTCAAAGCTCTTTTACTTATGGAGATGGCGCTATATTACCATCCACAGTTTTTAACGAAAGAGATTTAGAATCAGGGAGACTGCCAGAGAATACGAATGAAGTTGTCATTTCTCACGATGATTATGAAATAGGCGATATCTTGTCTTTATCATTTTCTAGTCGCTTTAGAGGAAGAGGTGAAAGTGATTATACAACTTACACGACTAAAGAAGTCGTTGGGATTGCCCCTTCAACCCAACGTTTCAGTTTCACCTTATACACAGATCCAGACTTCTTTAATGATCCCGTATTTAAAGCGTATGCATTTTTCATAAACGAACACTTTATCGTTGGAACCGATGAACGTGGATATGGTGTCAATTTCTTTGAAGTCAATATTACTGACTCCGTTGATGTAGGGGACATATGGGTTTCAGAATACCTGAGAAATCAAATAGAGCTACCAACCGATCAAGCTACCTTATCTTTAACCTATAAAGAGCAATTTTCAAATATAGACTATGAGCATACATTTGATGTAACAACCGAATCTTCGGGAGATGATTCCGATACTTTGCGGATGCATCCAGAAACGTTTAGTCAAATTTTCGAATCCATACCACCGTATCAGATTACTTTATTAGTGAGTGATAACTTTGATGCCCAGCGCGTCATTGAAACCATCGATGATGAAACTTATAATACGCTTTACCCAATCGCACAAAATGATCCTCTAAACACTATCCTTCGTATTATGATGTCGATATTCTTAGGCGGCCTTAGTTTAGGAGTGGCATTCATCATGTATTTTATCGGCTATATTTCATTGAAAAATGTAATGACCGCAAAAAAGAAAGATTATGTTATTTTACGCTCGATAGGGCTATCTAAAAATGAATTAAATCGGGTCACGACATTTGAGATGATTATGAATATGACAGTCGCTTTACTCTTAGTATTTATGGGGTTAATGATAAATGATACCGTCCTTCATATTCTCCCCGATTACTTAAGATACTACAATACTTTTAATTATCTTTTCTTAATTGTTGTCCTGCTTGGAATGAGTGTTTTCCTAGCGTTTAGATTTAACAAAAAACTCTTTGATATTAGCGTTATCAGCGCTTTTAAGGAACAGTAGGTGTAGACTATGATGAAAATAAACCAACTGAATAAGTACTATAATAAAAATCACCGTAATGAAAACCATGTCTTAAAAGGCATAGATGTAGCGTTTCCTAAAACCGGGTTAGTTATGTTGCTTGGGGATAGCGGATCGGGTAAAACGACATTACTAAATATTATAGGGGGATTGGATAAAGCAGATAGTGGCGCCTACACAATTGATGACACCACGATCGACAAGTATGACGCAAAAACGGTCGATAAACTCCGGAATAAAAAAATCGGTTATATCTTCCAAAACTACTATTTGTTCCCACATGAAACCGTTCATGAAAACATTCGTTTAACATTAAAACTCGTTGGCTTAAACGATGAAGCAGAAATTGATAGAAGAATTAACAGTCTGTTAAAACTTGTTAATATGCCCCAATACAAGCACCGTAAAGCCAACCAACTATCTGGTGGACAACAACAAAGGATCGCGATTATTAGAGCACTTGCAAAAAATCCTTCTATAATTATCGCAGATGAACCCACCGGAAACTTAGATTCTAAAAACACCTTAGCGATTATGCGGATGTTAAAAGAAATCTCAAAAGAAAAATTGATTATCATGGTTACCCATGAAGAAACCATTGCCAAACATTATGGGGACCAAATTATTAAAATAGAAGATGGCACTATTTTATCGCACGATCAAAACGGCCACCAATCTCCTTTAGATACGACAACAGATTCTGATATATATTTAGGCGATTTATCGCAACTTAATTTCGACAACGATAGTCAAGATCGCGTTACCTTATATAAAGATAATTCTACCAACCACCCTATTAAAGCCCGTTTAATCGTTAAAAACAAAACGCTTTATATCGACATCGAAGGCGATTACCGTAACATCAATGTTTTAAGAGAAAATTCTGATACGACCATTCACGACTATAAGCGTGAAGAAGTCGCCAAACAAGAAAGTGAATTGCCATCTATTGAATACGAGCCCTTTAAAAAAGACGAACTCTCAGAGAGTAGTAACGTTATTCCCGTAAAAACGATCATGGAAACGACGTTTAGGAAGTTAAAACAAAGTTCTAAATTTTCAAAACTTCTGTACGCATCGTTTGCGTTTTCCGCAGGGATTTTTCTCATCGCACTTGCTATGTTAAATAACATTATATTCATCTCAGAAGATCAGTTTTTAAATAATCCGACCTACACATTTGAAGTATATTATAATGATTTTGATGATTATGATGACTTTATGACCTTTTTAGATGAACCGTTTAACGATTACCTTTTAGGGGCATCAAGTTTCTCTCTTGAATTAACCGTGCCGAGGTTTTATCAAACCAGTAAAACGGTCGTTTTAAATGAAAATGTTGCGCCTATTTCTACACTAGAAAATCCGACTTTAGTTCATGGTGAAATGCCTGAAAATACTCGCGAATTATTAATTTCAACGGCTTTAGCAAGCCAATTACTCAACGACAATACTATTCAAAGAACCGGCATGACTGAAGAAAAAGATTTGTTAAAACTCACCTACACTTTTGACGATGAAACGTATCAAATAGCGGGGATTGTAGACAATAATGCCCCAGTCTTTTTTGGATCAAAAGCCTTTATTTATTCGCGCATGAGTAACGATGATATTGGGCTTACGAGCCTGTATGATATTGATGTTATCGAAGGGCGATCCATCGAATCAATTAATGAAGTTTTAATCCCTTCAAGTTTAGTGGAGGGGGATTTTGAAACAACTCAAGTAACCTTATTTGACCACTCCTTTGATGTCGTCGGCGTCTATGATGCCCCGGACTCAACCAGCTACATGATGAGTGAACCATCGTTTGAATATGGCCTGTTTAATCGCGATTTTTTAGATAGTGATTCCTTTACCCTTTACACCAGCGACAAATCAGATGGCGAAACCTTTTTAATGGCTGAGAATTTAACCCGTGGGTTTAATAATTTATATGACGATCAACTCCAATCCGCACGCAATGATCGAATGACCAGTTTTTCAGGCTTGTTCGTTTTCGCAATCATTTCAATGGCCGCAAGTGCGTTATCGTTTTACTTTATTATTCGCTCCTCTATGCTCAAAAGAATTTATGAGATTGGCGTTTATCGTGCCCTTGGGGTTAAACGGTTAGATATTACTAAAATGTTTTGGTTTGAAATATTAATTATTACCACATTTTCATCATTAATCGGCTATACTCTCTTATTTTTCTTCTTACGCTTTATCAATGAACAAACCCGTGAATTTATAGAAATCATGAATCTTTCAGCCTTTACCTTCTTTGGGGGAATTGCACTGATATACATTATCAACTCAGTTTTTGGGTTACTCCCACTGTTCAGAGTACTCCGTAAAACCCCAGCAGAGATTCATAGCGCGTATGACTTATAAAAAAAGTGATGCCTTTTAAAAGGCATCACAATGTATTACAGCGTTTCACATAAGCATCGATATCAAATTTTCTTTTTAACCCAGCCGCATTCATATACCGTAATTTTCCAAATACTTTACGCGCTTTCCATCCTTGGTCATGTTTTCCAAATAACCAAGCGACCGATGCGTAACTCACTGGGTCTCTTCCATCGATGAAATAGGTATTGTTAAGTGTAAGAATCGTTTCATAAGCAGTCTTATAATCAACGCTCCACTCAATAATCTTTTTGCCCCAATACATCCGCATATAATTATGCATAAACCCGGTTTTAACCATCTCTTTCATGGCGGCGTTAAAATAAGCGTCGTGGGTTCTAAACGCACAGTAATCTTCTCGATGGTAAATATACTCCCGTTTATCAGCTTTATGGTCTTCCATCGTTTCGTAAGCCCACGGTTCGCTCATCGTTTCAAATGCATCATAGCCTTCACGAAACATTACATAATTAAATGCGAGTTCGCGTCTAATAAACAATTGTTCTAAATAATTATCAACAGATGCTTGGTCCATAGTAGTTTGTTGTTGGATGGTTTGATAGATACGCAAAGGAGAAATCATTCCAAAATGAAGATACATACTCATTTTTGAAGTGTTATCTTTGGAGGGATCATTCGAATTTTTATAGTCGGTTAAACGATGATGTATGAAGGTATCTAATGCTTTAAACGCCTCATCTTCACCGCCTTTAAACCAATCGCTTTTTGGAACCGATTCATCAACATCAAGGTGTTTGATAATTGCGGGAATAGAATCATCTAAAATCGATGCGCTATTCAATGGAAGGGGAGTTTGTATAGGGGGCATTTCAGGTAAAGTATTATAAGTCGCTAACTTGGCATGGAGTTTTTTCCGTATCGTTCGCGCTGCGTATTCCGCTTTATCAGACGCTTCCTTAACTGGAACTAACACATCGCTTTCTACACTCACACAAGGGATTCGGTTATTGGTTGCTTTAAAGCCAATTTCCGCTTTGATATCACGAAGGTGTCTTAAATAACTTTGGTCCATCACCAACATTGAAATGTTTTCTAAGATTTGCGATAAGACAGTTTTAAATTCGCCCATTTCAACAGTGAAAACAATCCCTTTATTCCTTAAAGTGTTTTGTAAGGATTTTAAGCCTTCAAGCATAAACGTCATATTACGCGCGTTTGCATCTGGATAATTTCCATTCAAAACAAACAATACCTTTAGGCCCACATTATGCGCATTGGCTTTTTTAATCGCATAATCTAAGGCATGATTATCGTGGTAACGTTGGGTTCCTTGCATCCAATAAAGGACGGGGTTATTACTGGTAATACTATACGAGTTATGGGAATGATATCTAGACATATAAACCTCCTGGAGGAATAAAAATGATTGATTCTATTGGGATAAGAAACTATAAGGCATTTGTAGATCAAACGTTTGTTTTAGGACATCACACCATGTTTATTGGAACCCACGCTTCTGGCAAAACCACAATCTTAGAAGCGTTAGATGCCTTTTTTAATCATGAACTTCGAATTGAAGCCGTGCGAAATAAACAAAAAGACGTCGTGATCGATATCCACGTTCAACCCAATCACTACCGTAAAGTTTTTTCACCGCCTCATTATGTTTTAAACATAGAAAAAAGCAGTAAAAACTTAGCGGCTTTGAATGATTTTGTGTACCTATATATGCCAAAAAAACCATATCCAATAGACTATTTTCAAAATCAATGTTTATCTTTATATTATACGGTGTGTTTAAGTCAAAATGCAAATGCAAAGATTCATAAATATTTTGACGCCACTATAGACCCTGTTATCTCCCACGCCAATATAACGACCCTTTTTACAAGTACGCATCAATTAACAAACTACCAACTAAAAACCATGCGTTTTGAAATGATTCCCAATTTAGAAGATAAAAAACTCTTGCTCGGAGTCGATGAGGTAGAGAAATCATTTCGTTTTGAAGACTATAAAAAAATAATGACACGCGTCAGACAAGTGTTTTTTGTGTCGAAACAAAAACGCTTTATTAACGATTTTGATCACACATTACATCCGCTTTATAAATCTGATATTCAAAAAGAATTAGATACCTTAACCACCCCTCTGATTCATTCTAAAAAGAAACCATTTCTCCTAGTAGAAGGGAAAACTGATGTGCCGTGGTTTGAATCTGCTTTAGATATTTTAAATAAATTTTCAAATTATCGTGTTTTACCATGTGGTGGTTATGGAAACATCACCTTCGTTAATCAACAACTAAAAAAAGCAGCCTTTAGAACGTTAGTGATTACAGACGGAGATATGGAAGGGCATCAAACTTATTACCGCTTGAAAAAAGATGTCATTGAAATGTATACTGATATTGAGTACTTAAATGAACACTTTCATACAAAGTTCAAAGCAAGCCCCAAAACAAAAAAACAATTATTTAAAGCACTTAACGAAATTGACGATGTAGTGAAACGAAAACTCGCTGCGTACGCAACGCACTATTTATACAAAGCCCATCCGTTTGTCAAAGAAGTGCAAGCGATTATAAAAGATTACGAATCAAAGCAATCATATTATTATAAATGAGGATGATTTTGTGAAACCGTTAAGTAAAAAGTATCAAACCATTACCCCTTCTTTAACACTCGCAATTAACGCGAAAGCTAAAGCCATGATGAGCGAAGGGAAAGACGTATTATCTTTCGCTTCAGGGGAACCAGACTTTAACACGCCTAAAAACATCCGTGATAAAGCCATCCATCAAATTCATCAAGGCGGAAACGGCTATACGGCCGCAAAAGGGTTAGAAACGCTTAGAAAAACAATCGCAGAAAAACTTTTACAAGACAATAATCTTGCTTATGACCAAGAAAACATCATTGTTTCAAACGGGGCAAAACACGCTTTATTCAACGCCCTTCAAGCGCTTTTGAATCCAAATGAAGAAGTGATTCAAATCGCACCGTACTGGGTATCTTACCCTGAAATGATCAAAATGGCAGGAGGGGTCCCAATCACGTTAAAGACAGATAAAGCCAATCACTATATCCCGACTAAAAAAGCGCTAAAGGAATTGATTAACGATAACACGAAAGCGATTATTATCAATTCTCCTAATAATCCAACCGGGATGGTTTATCCTAAAGAAACCTTACAAATGATTGGGGACCTTGCGGTACAACATGATGTCTACATCATCAGCGATGAAATTTATGAAAAACTCATCTACGAAGGAACGCATCATTCCATCGCAGCGCTAAGCCCCAGTTACTTTGAACGAACCATTACCATTAATGGTATGTCTAAAGCTTACGCCATGACAGGATGGCGTATTGGCTACGCCGCAGCGCCTAGCCTTATTAGTACCATGATGGGGGCTATTCAATCGCACGCTACTTCAAACGCCAACACGATCGCTCAACATGCCTCAATCGAAGGGTTGGCAGGCAATCAAGACGCAATCGAAGCGATGCGTCAAGCGTTTAAAAAACGCCGTGGCATCATGATAGAACAAATAACCACCATGCCAGGCATTACCGCACCCTATCCAAATGGTGCCTTTTATATTATGGCCAATATCGATGCCTTTAAAGGCAAAAAGATTTCTGGTAAAATCATTCACTCATCTTTGGATTTTGCGGAAATCTTACTAGAAGAATCATTAATGGCCGTCGTTCCAGGCGCAGCGTTTGGGGATGATTCTACTGTAAGACTCTCATACGCTACCGATGAGACTACGATTAAAGAAGGCATGGAACGTTTAAACGCGTTTTGTGAAAAATTTCGTCATTAAACACGAATAAGGAAACGTGTAGTATAATAAGAAATAATCATTGGAGGGACAAAAATGCAATTTTATCTTAAACCGAATCATACCTTAAAAGCGAAAAGTTTTACCGTAAGAGATGAAAAGAAGAACCGGTTATTTAAAGTCAATTCCAAACACTTTTTTGGACTCCGTCTATTAACCTTTAAAGATATGAATTCACAACTTTTATACAAAGCAAAACGGCGGTTTGATTTTACATTCTATAAAAAATATACCATCGATGATGAAAACAATAATATTATTGCTGAAATTTATCGTACCCGTGGAAAAAAACATCCTAAGTTTAAAATCCACGCATTAGATAAACGCATTACTTTAGAAGGCAATCTTTATAACTATGAGTTTTCCTTACGGGATGAAAATAATGATTTAATCGCATCAATGGGAAAAAGGGTCTTTCCTTCAGGTGAAGCGTATGAAATAGATATACCGGCTGAAAAAAAGCCGTTACTGTATCTATTTTTAGTCTTAACAATAGACCAGTTTGTCAATGAACACGTCAAAGCATAATAACACATGCATACTTTGTGGCCATGAAACCTATCCGTTAAAAGACCCTCAAATTAAAGCCACCTATGATGTCTGCACGCATTGTAAATTCACCTACAAACCCCAACAGTATCACCTCTCCCGCGAAAAAGAAAAAGCGCAATACGATCATCACGTGAATACCATGGAAAATGAAGGCTATGTTAATATGTTTAAACGCTTTTTAGATGAAAGTGTTTATCCTTATATTAAATCAGGAAAAGCCCTTGATTTTGGAAGTGGTCCTGGTCCTGTTTTATATGAACTTTTAAAAATGGATGGGTTTAAAGCATCGCATTATGATCCCTATTATCATAAAGATTTTTCAGTTTTTGAACACACTTATGATTTGATTACCTCAACTGAAGTGTTTGAACATTTTAGCGATCCTGTTAAAACCCTCGGCCATATAAGTGCGCTCTTAGAAAAAGGCGGGATTTTAGCAGTCATGACCTCTTTAAGACCCCCATCAGATGAAGCGTTTTTAAAGTGGTGGTATAGAAGAGATTCTACCCATATCAGTTTTTTCACGCTTGAAGCCTTTGAAGAATTAATAAAACCCTACCCACTAAAACTGATTCACACCAACAATAAAAATTATTTTGTATTTAGAAAGGATTGGCAGTAATGAAGATTTATACATCCGACAAGGAATATATTGCATACCTAAAAGATAAACTTCCTAGTGGGGTTACACTAGTATCGGATAAATCAACCGCAAATTATTTAGTTAGTGGACGCTTTAAAGCTGAAGATTATCACGACGAATTAAAAGGAATTATCATCCCTTTTACGGGTCATAACGGTATTGATTTACCGGCATTAAAAAAATATAATTTAACGTTGTTTAATACAACGGTTCACTCTATATATGTAGCAGAAAAAGCCTTAAAATTAACGCTTGGTATTTTAGGAAATATCCAAATCTACCACCCAAGAATGCAAAGAAAAGACTGGTCCAACCGAAATGGAGTCGATCGAATTTCATGGGAAAGCTTACTCAATAAGCGCGTTGGTGTTTATGGATATGGCCGCATTGGAAAACATTTAAAAAGCATGCTTTCTCCTTTTACAAAATATGTTTACACCATAGATCGCGGCAAAGACTACGGCGATGCGTTGAAAGTAGCCTCACTTGAAGCATTGGTTGAAACGTGCGACGTTATTATTATTGCGGCGCCTTTAAATACATCAACAAAAAACGCTTTTGATGCAAAAATCTTAACCAGCATGAAAGATAAATTTTTAATCAACGTCGGCAGAGGCCATATTGTTAACCAAAAAGCCCTTTATGACAGTCTTAAAAATAATATATTAAAAGGCTATGCATCGGATGTATGGTACAACTACCCTAAAAACGATGAAGCGATTGCGCCTTCTGATTATCCTATCCATACGCTGGATAATGTATTAATGACGCCCCATGTTGGTGGGTTTAGTAACGAAGCGCCATTAAAGTTAAAAGAAAAAGTATTAGACCATATTAAAAACATCGCAAACGGTGATTTTAGTGAAGCGTTAGACCCTTCTATTTTGAAATAAGTCTCTTAAAGGAGACTTTTTTTATGTTACAATACACCTAGGTGAGATTATGAAAATATATGATGAACGTCAAACCCTTTTCTCAAGAGTTCGCTTACAAAAAGGGACCAAAGATTACCAACAGTTTTATCAATCATATCCTGAATATCAATCAGGCGACGATGCCATTCGGGGCATGGATTTTTTAAATGCATTAAGAAAATCCGATGAATTCAAAGCCCGTGTGTTTCCTATCTTTAATGAAAATGACCATTTGACAGAACATTTTTATAAAGCAGTAGAAACCGTGAAACTCAAAGAAAAAACGCCCGTTCCGAAAGATTTTCATCATAATATTAAAGCGCTTATGAAACACTACGGCGCTTTAGATGTTGGCATAGTGCACTTAAAGACCCATCACTACTATAGCCATAAAGGGTATAATCGTGACTACCCTAAACAAACCTACGGTGAAGCGATTAAAACCCGGTATCAAACCGCCATTGTCTATTTAGTACCGATGGATGAAGATCACTTAAAACGCGCCCCACACATAGAATCAACGTTAGAAAGTTTAGGTGCATATTTAGATATCGCCTACTCAGGCATGCGCATGGCTACTTATTTAAAACAATTAGGCTACCGCTCTACCTTTCAAAGCGAAATCTATTATTTAACGCCACTTGTCCCCTTAGCCGTTGATGCAGGGTTAGGAGAAATTGGCATGCATAACCATTTAATGCATCCCGAATATGGCAACCGCGTAAGAATCGGCGCTGTTTTAACCGATTTACCATTAAAAGAAGATGCTCCGATTGATTTTGGTGTAGAGGCATTTTGTAAACGGTGTGCCCTTTGTTTAATGAATTGCCCGATGCTATCGATTTCTTTTAAAAAACGTATGGTAAACGAAAAGCAATTTTATAAATTTAACGACCAAAGCTGTTTTAAAATCTTTAAGAACGCTGGAACGGATTGTGGGATTTGTATTCAAAGTTGCCCATTATCTTATAACATGGGCATAGCGCGTTTAATGGACGCCAAAAATGACCCAAAAAAAATTGATAAACTTATTCAAAAGCATTTAAATAAACACGGAAGAAGGCCTTCGATTAAAACGCCACTTCCAATTGTGGGGGAATAACGATGTTTCAAGACACATTAGATATCCATGGCATGAGCGAAGCTGAAGCCATTGTTACCATCGAGCGACATCTTGCTAAACTTGATAAAGATATCAAAGAACTTACCATTATTCATGGCCATAATAGTGGAAGAAAGCTTAAAGACATGATCGCAAATCCAAATAAAGTTCGGTCTAAGCGAATCAAAAAGAGAAGATACTCTACCAATCCCGGTGAAACTATATTGGAGTTACATTAATGTTTCAATCAAAAGTGTTTTTAACGGTTATTGGGTTTGGCCTTTTATTAAGTGGTACCAGCGCATTCATTGCATATTTTTATGAACCATTACGAACACTTTTCTTTATTATTGCGGTCACGTTGTTTGTGGTATTTTTACTGATGTCACAAATGGCATATGGCTTTTATTTATACAAACAAGAACAAGCCTTAAAACAAAAAAATATGCGAAAGTGTCCTCATTGTCAAAAGCCAATTTATCGTGATGACACTACCTGTCCTTACTGTCAATCTACAGTCTAACCGCTTACTAACTTTAAAAGTAAGGGGTTTTTATTTATGGAAATCTTAAAGGGCTGTCAATTTAAATTTCTAGTTATAAAGTGGCGGTTTTTTGATATAATAGATATGGAAAGTAAGCGCTTTTATTTATAGAATGGAGTGATTCAGTGTACAAAATTATTGACAAAAAAGTTCTTAATCAAGATATAGACTATATGAAAGTAGAAGCTCCCTTGGTTGCACGCAACGCAAGACCAGGTCACTTCATCATTTTACGTGTAGATGATGAAGGAGAACGAATCCCGCTTACGATTGCGGATCATGATGAAAAACACGTTGATATTATTTATCAAAAAATGGGATATTCTACAAAAAAACTTGGAGAATTAGCCATAGGGGATTCGATAGCTGATTTTGTAGGACCACTAGGTAAAGCGGCTCATATTAGAAATAAAAAGCACGTTGTTGGTGTTGCAGGTGGCGTTGGCGCTGCGCCTTTATTCCCTCAATTAAAAGCGTATAAAGAAAGCGGGAGTAAAGTGACCCTTATTTTAGGGGCTCGTAATAAAGATTTTCTCATTATGAGAGAAGATTATGAAGCGTTTGTTGATGAGGTTATATACACAACCGATGATGGGTCTTATGGACAAAAAGGGTTAGTTACTGAGCCGTTAGAAGAAAAACTAAAGCACGATGATACGGTTGATCACGTGATTGCCATAGGCCCAGTTATCATGATGAAATTCGCAACTCAAGTTGCCATTAAATATAAAAAAAGCGTCGATGTTTCTTTAAACCCAATTATGATTGATGGCACTGGCATGTGTGGGAATTGTCGCGTCAATATAGGGGATAAAACCTATTTCGCTTGTATTGATGGACCGGATTTTGAAGGGCAAAATGTTGATTTTGATGGATTGATGAAACGCCAAAGTTATTATAAAGACGAAGAACATCTTTGTTATATGAGGTTAAACCATGAATAAAACCCCAAGAACAAAAATGCCTGAACAAAATCCATTAAAACGGTCGTCTAACTTTTTAGAAGTAGCTTTAGGCTATGGAATTGAAGAAGCCAAAAAAGA
Source organism: uncultured Candidatus Izemoplasmatales bacterium (assembly GCA_964386055.1). Taxonomy (GTDB): domain Bacteria; phylum Bacillota_I; class Bacilli_A; order Izemoplasmatales; family Izemoplasmataceae; genus B1SED10-225. The sequence continues at coordinate 38,896 of CAYLQZ010000012.1, forward strand.
GGCCCTACGTTGCATCGATTGTAAGAATCCAAAATGTGTTTTAGCCTGTCCTGTCAGCGTGAAGATTCCAGAATTTATCAAACACATCTTAAATGATGACATGGACAAAGCATTTGATAAAATCTATGAAGATAATATTTTACCTTCCATTTGTGGGAGAGTGTGTCCCCAAGAAAGCCAATGCGAAGGCGCATGTATTTTAGGGATAAAAGGGGAGCCTGTTTCGATTGGGGCCCTCGAACGTTTTGTGGGCGATTATGGAATGGAAAATGCTAAAGCCGACACCACGGTTGACCAAACGATTGATAAAAAAGTGGCAGTCGTGGGATCAGGGCCTGCGGGGCTTGCGAACGCCGCATCTTTGAGACGAAAAGGGTATCATGTAACCGTCTTTGAAGCCTTGCATGAATTTGGGGGGGTCTTAACTTATGGAATCCCAGAATTTCGATTGCCAAAAGCGATTGTAAAAAATGAAATTAAAAACCTTCAAGATATGGGGGTTGAGTTTATAAAAAATGCGATTGTAGGAAAATCGGTTACCTTAGATCAATTAAAAGAAGATGGTTACGACGCAATCTTTATAGGGAGTGGAGCTGGACTTCCTTCTTCCCTTGGGGTTCCTGGTGAAAATTATAATGGAGTTTACTTCGCAAATGAGTTTTTAACAAGAGTGAACTTAATGCGTTCAAACGTCTTTCCTAATAGCGCAACCCCAATTAAAACTGGGAAAACCGTTGCGGTTATAGGCGGTGGAAATGTTGCGATGGACGCAGCACGCACCGCTAAGCGTATTGGAGCGAAAGAAGTTATGATTATCTACCGCCGAGACCAAGCGTCCTTACCCGCAAGATTAGATGAAATTCATCACGCCATTGAAGAAGGCATTGAGATGAATTTACTATATAATCCAGTAGAGATATTTGCTGAAAATTATGAAGTAAAAGCCATCAAATGCGAGCGGATGAAACTCGGTGAACCAGATAGTTCAGGACGAAGACGTCCGTTACCAACCAATGAGTTTAAAACCTTCGATGTTGACTCTGTTATTGTATCGATTGGACAAAAACCCAATCCAATATTAAAACAAAGTACCTTAGATTTAAAAACCCATGATTGGGGTGGCATTATAACTGATGAGGCCCATATGACCTCAATTGATGGCGTCTTTGCAGGTGGTGACGCTGTTACAGGGGCAGCGACCGTTATCTTAGCGATGGGGGCTGGCAAGGACACTGCACAAACGATAGATGAGTACTTGCGATCAAAATAAGCTAAAAAAGCGTTATTTAGCCTTTTAAATGGCGCTTTTTTTGATTGACAAAACAAAGGATTATTGGTAAACTTTGAATAACATATTTTGATATTCAAATAAAAAATCGGAGGAAAATTATGAAAAAAATTGGTGTAGTAGTATGTGGGAACTCAGGGTTAGATTATATTGACCATCCCTATGACATCCGCATGATTCGTTCAGTGTTAATTATGGGGGAAGATGAGTATACGGATTTTGTTGACATTAAAGCAGACGAATTTTATGACCGCATTAAAGCAGACAGTGCTTTACATCCAACAACGGCTCAAACCGCGACCGGTGTTATTTTAGAAACCTATGAAAAAATGAAAGAGGATGGCTATGATGATATCATTGTCATCACCATTTCATCTAAACTTTCCGGAACGTATGAAGGCGCTATTTTAGCTTCTAACATGATCGAAGGCGTAAATATTACCGTGTTTGACTCAAAAGCGTTAGCCTATGCAGAAGCGTATATGGCATTAGAAGCTTCACGCATGGCAAAAGAAGGTAAAGCAGTTCCTGAAATCATAGACCGCTTATCCCATATTAGAGAGAACCAAGGATTGTTGGTTTCTGTAGATACGTTGAAATATTTAGTGAAAAACGGAAGATTATCAGGCGCATCAGGCTTTTTAGGATCGGTATTAAAAGTTAAACCAATGCTGCATTTATCTAGAGAAGGAAAAGTAGAACCAGTAGAAAAAATCAGAACGAGACAAAAAGCATTAAACCGTATTGTTGAAAAATTTAGTGAAGAAGTATATGAAGATGGTATGGACGTATTTGTGATTCACGCCAATGCTTATGATGCGTTAGATGATGTAAAAAATGCTTTAAAAGAACGGTTACCAAACGTTAAAACCATTCATGACTATCCTTTAACTCCAGTAGTAGGTGCACATGCTGGACACGGTGCTTTAGCAATTGGGTGGATAAATAAATAACACATGAAAAACTGTGTTATTTTTGTTATAATATAAACATGATAAAAGGGGTGGAACCAATGGAAAGATCACCAAAGACAATCATCAACGAATTATTGGTTGAAGTATTTAATCAAATACTGAGTATCCAACAAGAACACTTAAGAGGATTAGGGGTTAATCTTTCAATGAATGAAATTCATGTTCTTGAAGCGATTAATAAGACCGAAGAATCAACAATGAGCCATGTAGCAAAGAAGTTACGTGTCACAGTCGGAACACTCACCACTTCTGTAAACCGTTTAGTTGAAAAAGGCTATGTAGAACGCTTTTCAAAGTCTACCGATAAAAGAAAAGTTTTTTTACGCTTAACAGATCAAGCATCACAGGTTTTAAATGTGCATGATACATTCCACGAAGATATGATTAATTCAGTCATTAAAGATATGAAATTAGAAGAAAACGAAGTGCTAATCAATTCACTTCAGAAACTTAACGAATATTTCAAACAAAAATATTAATTGAGGTGAGTGATTTGCCAATTAGTTCCGATGTTTTAAGAGGACATCTAGAAAGTATTATATTAACACTCATAAACGATCGAGATCGTTATGGATATGAAATTGTGAACGAAATTAAAAAACGTACTGGTGGGGATTACCTAATGAAAGAAGCGACGCTTTATGCGATGGTTCAACGACTGGAGAAAAAAGAGGTCATTGCTTCTTATATTGGGGATAAATCACATGGTAGAAAAAGAAGATATTATAAAATCACCCCACTTGGGAAAGCTTACCTTCACGAAAAAAAGGTTGAGTGGCAATCGTTAAAATCACTTATGGCATTATTTTTGGAGGATACCAATGAAAAGACTTGATAAGTTTGTAGAACGATTACATAAACATGAAATCAATCCAGAAAATTCCATGGCTGGTTTAAAACAAATGCTCTATGAAAAAGTCGATGATCTCGTCAAAGAAGAAAATTTAACAGAAGATGAGGCGATTGATAAAACCATAGAGGATTTTGGAGATGAAACGGATTACCACTTTCAAAATTTAGACCGAGAACAAAAACGACATAAACGTCAAAAAACAATTAGACATTATCGTAACGACTTATTATTCGCTTCATTTTCAACTGTCTTAATAGGGCCCATTGTCATGATTGTGAATTATGTTATATTAGAAGATTTTTTTCCATGGATATCAATTATTATCATTCTAGGTGTCTTATTTTGGCCGCTTAGCTTGCTATATAAATTTTTGAATAAAAAAGGAGAGTAGCCATGAAAAAAACAGCCGTTATAGCGGTATCTACAGGATGTTTAGATTACTTAGATATTGATTCGAAAAACTTATTCATGATTCGCTGTAAAATCATTATTGGGGATAATACCTATGATGATTATGTCGATATCAATGCATCAACATTTTATGAGACCATTAAAAACGATACCTCCATCGTCCCAACATCATCAATGCCTGCTATAGGTGAGATTATCGAAACGCTTGAAACAGTTGAAAAAGAAGGGTATGAGAATGTTCTTATTATTTCTATTTCTTCGCAATTAAGTGGAACCTATCAAACCTGCAAAATGGCAGCCAATAATTTTGAAGGAAACTTAAATATCAAAGTGCTTGATACTAAAAATGCCGCAATTAGTGAAGGGTTTATATCACTTGAAGCATTACGTTTAATTGATGAGGGAACATCTGTAGATGATATTTATACATATTTAGAAAAACTGTCCCTCTCACGCCAACAATATTTTATGGTAGATAATTTAAGATTATTAGTTAAAAACGGAAGATTATCTGGCGCTAAAGGCATGATGGGGCGCTTGTTAAAAATGAAACCCATTTTACAAGTAAATGAAGAAGGAAAAATTGTCCCGTTTGAAAAAGTAAGAACTCAAAGAAAAGCTTTAGAAAAAATGGTAGATCATGTGATAGAAGAATTAAAGGGAAGAAACAATGTTGTGATAACGTATGACACTTCTGATAATGAAGAAGGATTTGACTATGTAAAAAGTCGTATTGAACAATATTATCCTGATTTTAAATCCTATGCCGCTCCGATTACTCCAGTTATTGGAGCCCATACAGGTGTGGGAACGGTTGGGGTCGCTTTCTTTGACTTAGATGAAGCGAAGAAATGATTGTAAAAACCACTAAGTAGTGGTAGAATATGCCCGGTGATTATATGGGAAACAATACTCAGAAAATGGTGCTTATAGCCATCTTGCTGTCTGTCAGTATCGTATTAAATCTAGTTGAACGCTTTACATTACAAGGCTTTACCGGACTTCCTATGGTGCGGCTTGGTCTTGCAAATATAGTCGTTTTACTCATATTATATACATATGGGACTAAAGATGCCTTTGCGATTTTATTTTTAAGAATTGTATTAGTCGCAATGCTGTCTACAGGACTTGGATCTGTTAGCTTTTTACTTTCATTTTCAGGTGGAATGGTCGCATTTTTATTAATGGTAACTTTTAAAACCTTAAAAGGATTTACCGTAATTAGTGTAAGTATTATGGGCTCGCTTGGTCATGCGTTTGGTCAAATATTTATGGCAATATTTGTTTTAGCAACCGATGAAATCGTATTTCTGTTACCGGTATTAATGATGTTAAGTGTTCCAACAGGTATATTTGTTGGATTAACAACACAAAGACTTATTAAGATTTTAGGTCCGCAAATGGGACTGATTAACGAATAAGAA
>CAYLQZ010000013.1:0-43044 GCA_964386055.1 uncultured Candidatus Izemoplasmatales bacterium
TTATGTTAAATACTTTTTCATAAGTTAAACAAGCCCGTTTTTATTTGGGCTTGTTTCTTTTTTTATGTATTTTTTTATGATAGAAAATATCTAATGTAAATTTAAGAATAGCAATCATTGAGACAATAATTGCTGAAATATACCATAACCGTTGAAGGGTTTCTATTTCAATGCTAAACAATCATATTCCTCCTTACAGCTCTAAAATGAATCATAATGGATTTCACTTTTTGGTTTGGATGATTTTGATATTTTAGAAGATGGGTTTTTGTGCTGATCTATTTCCTCATATATTTTATTAATAGCGCGGTAATTCATGAGTTCGTGTTCTTGTCTAGACATAATTTTAGATTTGAATTTTGTATGGTTAGATAACGGTGTAATTGAATGTTTGTTTCGTTCATTGTATACATCGTAATATGCATACTGATCATAACGATCATAAGTTATGTTAGCAGGGTAAACCAGCAATAATGGAAATGAATTAATAACCTTAGATGGTTCGTATTCATGATGGCCAATATGATCGTCATTCTCATGTAAGAACGATGGTTGAATAATGTAAAGAAACTTTCCTAAAAACACCGATAAACGCTCGTATTTTTTTAATCGTTTTTTGTATTTATTTGCTTGATTTAAGTAGTCGGCATACAAAGCCTCTAATAATAGGGCTTTATCTAGATATTTAGCTTTTTTTCTTAAATGGTAAAGCCTTTGATACCGCCTAACTTTGCGCATTTTACGTTTGTAGAATTTCTCTTCCTTTATTTTTATTCTATTTTTAATGGATTTAAGGATTTTTAGTTCTAAATCAAATATAAAGGCATCAGAGGGTTTGAGAAACTCTACAAAACGATTAGGAAGTCTACGGCGATTGGCTGTAACGTCCTTTTCACTTTGTGAAACGACGAGTGTGGTGTTTGTCCCTTTAGAGCCATGACGTTGTAACATGGCATGAATATCCTTGCCATCATCATTATCTTTTACAGAATCCTTGTCCATTCTGGCATAGACTCGGGCATTGTCAACAACGCCCTTTTCATCCTCTACAATTACTAAGTATTTTTCATGGGCTAAGGTATTTTGCCTATAAAGTTGAAAGAAGGATTCTTTAACAGGAAAAGATTTAAGATTTGTATTAATAGATTCAATCGTGGTATTAGATAAAATATTCGCTTTGCGAAAATTAATGTAGTAAAACACTTCAACATATTCAGCCATAATGTTTAAAATAGATGGGGTTCTAAATGATTCAAATGCGATTTTTTGAGCGAGTATGGAGATGGCCGAATAGGATTTAAAGTATGTATAGACGAATTGTTTATAAGATAGATCATTATACACTTGTTTTGGATTAAGATTTTTGAATATATAGTGATCTAAATGTTTGAAATCAACGATGTGAGAAAGTAATGTTTGTGTTTTGTGTTGATTGTCATGCATTCTTTTAATTTTTGACATTTCACACATTTGTGCAAATGCCGTTAAGTTAGCTGATTTTCTAGAACCAATGGCACCTACTAATAAAATGTAATATAACGATGCTATATATGCTTCAACATCAGCGATTGTTTTGTAATAAAGGCTTCGCAGTAGAAGTGCTTTTAATAAGTAGCGGTAAACCATTATATTAAGAATAAATAGTAAAATGATTCTATTTTGATAAGTATCTTGAAAGTAAAGTAAGTACTCTCTGTTTGATAAAATAAGTTTAAGACCAACTAAAAATATTATGGCTAATATGATTTGTTTAGTTGGAGACATATTGACTCTCCTGAGGGATAGTATAGAGTTTGGTCAGTACTAAATTAAATAATAGTTTTTGGGTGATTAAATAAATGCCAACAAATAGGATGAATGATGCTATACGATTATCGAAAACATATAAGGGATGGGTTTGATATTGTGTGTCTAGGAGGTATGAAAGACGATCAAACAAGAGGAGAGGGAGGATGTTTACGATAACCATATAGACAATCAATCTAGGGTTTTTCATAACCACCAAAATATTAAATTAAATATTTTGGTCGTTAGAAGTTTGGTTGCGTTTAATGTTGGCATGATGATAAATTCTGCGGTGGCGTTGTATAACCCTTGTAGTATGTCTGAAGTAAGGGTGAGTATTATATTTAATATATTGTATGTGATTTCTTTAAGTGCCGTAAAGGCCAGGAGTGTTATGAAGATAACGAGTGCAGCCTTTTTGATGATGGAGCGAAAGTCAAATAGGGTGGGGAGCTCTATAGGATTACTGGATGATTCGATGTGACAGAGTGTTTCGTTTTCGCAGCGACTTCTTAAATCTTCACCGTATTCAATGGTGTAATAACTGTATTCCTCTTTGAGGGACTGTTCTTTGCGTTCTTTTTGATCAAAGGATAGGGATTGATCAATGAGGATTGAGTGAAGCTCACGATCGTATTGGTCCTGGATATCGGTCATGATATTATCGACTTCTTCATCCGTTAATATGTAGGTAAACTCGATAATGTCAATCGATTCAAAAAGTGTGCTTGTTTCTGAGACGATTCTATAATCGTATTTAGCATCTCCAAAAATTGCATTAATTTCAGTAATTGGGTTTGAATTTAAGAGGTAAGTTAAGAAAGGTCCATGATCACTATGATTGTATACTGTTTCACTGCCAGTTTCTTGTTCACCTTTTGACCCAATGCATAACCCGAATAGATTTACGCCTCGACATGGGGCTTGGGTTTTGTAGTCATAGGTAATTGAAGTGAGCTTTTCAGTATCTCTTGTGAAGGATACATATATGGCATTTTGATGGCATTTATTATATACACAATTCCATCCTGTAAGATGTGAATCTTTAAGATCAATAACGCCATACCATATGTCATTTTCTTTATAGATGCGATCATAATCTTCGTGTTGATAGGAAGTAGATTCGGCATTAATTGGTAAAAATGTAAATGGTAAGAAAAGAAGAAATACTATAGCGAATGGACCTTTCATTAAATCACCTCGCTTTTAAGCCAACAAGGATTAATGCAAGTACCCCGAGTGCAATCCACCATGACTGTATAAATGCCCAGGCAGCACCGAAAAATCCAATTTCAGCTTGAATGAAGTCGGCATCATCATCGACTACCGTTACGCTAATATCATAGTTATGATCATGTCCGCTTTCACTGAGTAAAGAAAACTCTTTGGAATAGCTTCCTTCAGCATTAAAGTTTGCACTATAGTTATCGTATTCATCGGTGAATATAAATGTTTCATTGGCTAGACTGTTGATGGATTTTAAGGTATCTACAAAGTCTTCATCGGTGAATTGATAAACGTAAGATAAAACGAATTCGTTTTCATCGATGATAAGTAAAGGCAATAAGTTTCTTTGAACGGTAATTTCAATGGTGTAGCGTGAAGATGTATCATGTGAATCGGTTGCCCGAAATATAATGTCGTAAGTGCCTGGTACATTGGCATTGCCATTATAGTCATTTTTAATGATTTCTAATGATGCTGTAATATCGTTTCCTTCAAAGTCGGTAACACTAATATAATCATAATAGAACTCAGTAGGCGCTATATAATCAGCGTTTTTAATAATTGAATCAGGAGAATCAAAGATGGGAGCGTCAGGATTTTGAACAATTACGGTTCGTTCAATGGGTCCTACTGAGGTTCCATCTGAAGCGGTAGTTGTATAAGAGATTTTATGTTCACCAGCTTCGTGAGTATCAACAGTGCCTATCGTTGTAATATCGAAATCTTCTCCATTAGTGTAAGCAACTCGAGCACCTTCATCAACATAAGTGTCTCCAAACTCTATATAAGTGATTTCATCTCCCTTTAATTCGAGAGTGGGAATAAATGCACCTTCAACAATAACGGTTCGACTTCGTTTGTAAACATCATCGCCACTTTCAGCGGTATATTCGATAGTATAAGTTCCAGGAATTTCAGTATCGACTTCGCCATTGATTGTGACTGGGACAGATTCATCGGCTGAATTTGTTGCGGTTGCACCAAGTTCTTCGTAATGATCACCCACACTTAAATATTCAGTAAGTGAACCGTTTAAAATAATACTAATTTCAGGTTGGGTTGATTCGATAGGGTGAATCATGAAATCTCCAAAATTAAATCGATCTAATAAAAAATCTAATGTTTCAATAATTTCACCATCGGTGTAAGTATTCGTCGATAATCCATCAATTTCGGTATTTTCAGTATTATAAGCTAGATGAACTTGATCTCCATCACCATCAGTTTCGGTAGCTAAATATTCATCTACAACATAGTCTTTTGTTTGACGAACATTAAATTCTCCTACAGGTTCAAATTCAACATCATGTAAACGAAACACACGATAATTACTATATGGTGCTGAGATTTCACCGTCTATGAAATTATCATCATAATAATCGAAACTATTTATAATTTCTTGAATCGTCATTCCTTCTGTAACATGTAATTCGTGTATAGTAGTATCAATAGACGTAATTTCACAGTTTACTAATCCAAAGTGATTGTTTCCCCACGATGTATAAGTAGAGGCTTCACCTAATACTGTGATTTTTTGTCCTTGTTCTATATTTTCATACGTAGTATTGTCATTACACCTAATTTCCATCCCATCCCCGGTATTTGGATTTTGTATATAAAATAAATCATCAGTGATGGAGTGGGTTACAACACCTTCAACATGGACTACTCTAGAAAGTTTGACATCAGTAATGGCTTCAGTAACCGTAATTGGTTCATCCGTTTCGTACATATCGGGGTCACTAGTTGCGTTAAAATTTGGTAATAATATCATAGTTAAAGTAAAAAAGATTGGGAAAAGTAATAGTTTTTTCATTGCACACCTCGTTATTTTTTTATAATTCCTATTGTTATAATTACTGGTAATAGTAAAGTCCACCACCAGGAAGTAATAAAACTAATAAAGCTTGATATAAAAGTTGGTGAAGCATTAATTAAATAGTGATCGTTTTCTATATTTTCAAAAGTTAGATAAAAGAAATATTCTTCACCCGCTTCTGAAAGCAGATGGAATGAATGATTGAATGTTCCGATAGAAGTTGCATTGCTTGTATAATTATCAAAAATGGTATCAAACGCATAAGTATGATTGGGAATTGCGTTAATTTCTTTAAGTGTAGAAATAATATCTACTTTATTCATTTGATTGTTTGGGGATAAAATAAAGTGATCATTATCAATAATGATGTAAGGCTTAATGGAGTTTGTAACAATGATTATAAAATCATGATTACTCGTTCTGTTTTCGTTATCTGTTACAGATAGCGTGACATCATAACGTCCAGTTTTATTTGCTGAACCTTTGTATTCGTCAGAAGTCACTTTAATGCGATTAGTTATATCATTATGAGCATTATCTTTAGCACTAAAATAGGATAAATAAAATTCACTTTGTATAATATAATTTCGATTTTTATAAATTACTTCTGGACCATCAATCTTAGGCGATTGTGATGTGCTAAGCGTCATTGTTGGTGGGGATGAATCTTCTTGATTCTTATTTTCTAGCGAATAAATGACAAAGAAAAGTAAAGCGACACCAATTATAAAACTAAAAATTATGATCATAATTTTCATGTCTAATATATTATTTTTAATATCCATTGATTTACCTCACGCTTCAGTGTTTAAGAAATTTGATATCAAAGAGAAGAAGGATTTTAAATCATCAAGTGCCTGATCATAAGTATATATTTCCTCGCTTTGTAGAACGCCTATAAATAATATAATAAATAGTAATGTGAGTATCAGTCTCATAATTAACCTTTCACAGGGTTTGACTTTTCTATTTGAATTGTGTCATTCAAGGACAGTTTATATTTGTGTCTAAATGCATCTAAACGCTTAAGTTCGGACCTATATTTAGATTGATTATCTTCGATGATATGTTGGTGTTTATCACCGAGGAAATTCCAGAGATTTTTAGACTTCTTATATCGTGCATAAACATCAGATAATTTAGCTAAATATGGTTTATTTGCCGTAGTATATTTTGGTTTATATTTTCTTGGCGATTGTGCTTTTAATGATTCGTATCGTTTTTTTGCGAAAGCCTTTTGTTTATCGTTTAATCTTGGACTAAATTGTCTCCAACGATAATGGGTCTTTTTTTCCTCTAAACTGTAGTAATCTTTCATATTTCCTCCAAAAGAAAAGAACAGCTTAAAAAATTAAATTTTTTCTAAACTGTTCTTTTTAGATTTTTTATTCGCGTATATTTCTAGCTTTGATATGTTCAGGTCTATGAATTTTGATTATATTATCAAGATCGTGCTTGCATAACCCGTTCTCTCTAAACGTTTCAATTAATGTAATATACCTATCTTTATTATGTTTTAAGAAAATCATATTATAGAACAATAATGCTTCTTCATAAGATTGTTCATCGAATGTTTTTAATATAGCTTCTTCAGGATTATATTGTTCTGGACTCATAGTAACAATATAATACTTAGTTAATGGCCATTTTTTTGTATTTCGTTTTTTAATTTTGGGATAATAAAATTTATCAGTATTTATCGATTTAGAATTCTGAGATACCAAAGTATCTTTAATCAATCTGGGTACCTGGTTGATTATTCATTATGGATTTATGGAGATAAACTTCAGTGTGCATTAACAACTTTTTTAGTTGAGCTGGTGGTAATTCTTTGTATTCTTTTGGTAATTTTTCAAGAAAGATTTTAGCCCTTTGTTTGTGGGTTTCAGGCTTTTCTTTTATAATGATTTTCACCTCTTTTTTGCGGTCTGAACGGTCTTCTAAGCCATCGGTCGGGGGTTCGAATCCCTCCCGGAACGCCAATTTATCTAGGTATAGCCGTCTTTGACGGCTTTTTTATTTTCAATAATCCAAAAAGGCCGTATATCGAAATCAGGGTTTGGCCGTATACCGAAATCCTAAAATTTTATAAAATCGTTATTGTAGAAACCTTGGGGGTATAAAATCTATTTTTTCATTTAGCTTACATGTTTGGTTTGGTTCTTGAACCCAAATGTAAACGAATTATTAGATTTTATATATATTTATGGTACATTCCTTTTTTAAAACAATTTACTTATCGATGATGTATGATCACTTTCGTTTTTTGATGTTTTAATTTTTTCTCAAAAAACCACGGACTAAAAAATTACGTGATTAGTAATTAACCCTTTTTTTATTTTGTTGATTACAGTACAATGGTGATAGGAGTGAAAGAAGGTGAAACAAGTGGATAACTTAAGGAAATTGCGTAAAAGTCGCGGTTTAAAGCAAAAAGAGGTTGCGGAAGCTTTAGATATCACAACAGCAACCTACTCAAGATATGAGAATAGTAAATTTCAATTGAGTCAGTCATTTCTTTTTAAACTTGTCAAGTACTTTAATGTTTCATCTGATTATTTTATTGGAATTACTGATATTCCATATCCACCAAATGAAAATTCTACTGTGCAAACAAAACATTAGAAGAATATTTAAATGAAGAACTTAAAGTTGAGGTTGGAGGTCAAACTACATCTAAAAATGAAGTTTAAATAGTTGCAAAGTTGAAGCAACATTTGTCATTATAATTTATCTAGTTCTATTTCCATTTTCAATAAATATAGAAAATTATTTTTTAGAAGTTTTTACTAATTATTAATTTTTGATTGACATAATATAATAATCTATAAGGGGAAGGGTGTTCAATTTATGTATGGAATTTTTCAAAAGTTAGCAAGTAATATATGGGTTTTAATAGGGATAATTGTTTTTACTTTTTTATTACATTTTTTAGTGGTTTCTCTTGGTGTATTTTGGCCTTTTGAGGGGGTAAGTTTGTTTAGATACCCACTTGAAGATGCTCCGAACATGATCTTTTGGATTTATGTTATCTTTTTTCGAATTCTTTTTTATTTTTCATTCATACCTTTAATTACTTTTTTAATTGATATAATTCGCAAAAAGTCTCGCGGGATGATATTTGCTGGAATTTATTTCCTTTTATTAAATTTTATGCTTTTATTTTTCCAGGTTCAGTTTCAAGATGCATCATTGATTGGTAGAATTTTGACCGGTTTAAATTTATTAATAGGCACGTTCTTTTTGGTACTTGTTTTTATACGTAATATGAATTTAAAAGATTCTTTAGAAAATATACAAGATTATAGAGAGGTAAGGGAAGATACAATTACTTTTGATCAGTCATCTAGTAGTCGTAAGATGATAATTATAAATGTTATTTCGATGTTAATCTTTCTTTCACTATTCTTTTTCCCACTTTATAGTATTAGGGGTTTAGATGGCAATGAACATATAATTTTAATTAGCGCTTTGTTTTCAACGGATGCGAATCTAGTTGCTGTCATTGGATTTTTTATCTTACTCATTATTCTCTTTTTCTCAATAATGATGCTTACCAATATATTAACCAATTACGCTAAAGGGGATGAACAGTTTTTTAATCTATCTAATAAATTTACTAAATTTATTTTTATTTGTTTATCTGGATTTTTCATAATAGGACTATTTATTAGAGTTTTTTATTCATTTTTTGATAATCAAGATATTTTAATAACTTCTTATATTCCTTTATTTATTATGCTAATAATTTACTTTAAGAATGCTATTCTTTTTGGGAAGATAAAAGTTCATCACTTGGATGAGGTTCAAAATTTAGAAAATAAACCATTAAGTGTTGAACCTTTAGTATTTCTGGTTTTTCTTACCATGGTAACATTGAGCTTATTATTTTTACCGATAATAAAAATTAGTGTTGATTCAATGTCTTATACAGACGTAGTAAGCATGACAGGTTTAGATTTATTACGTGACTATGAAACTTTGGGTGAAGGATACCGTATGTTGGCTTTCTTTGTCCTTGTTAAATTACTTATCGTAGGGTTCGGATTAATTGTTGCTATCGCAGCATACTTATCAAAATCTTCGATGTTTAATCAAATTATTAAATCAGCAACTTTTGCTAATGTATTCTTTGTTTTTTTAGTGGCGATTTCTGGGTATTATTTCCGTATCGCTCAAGGAATTAATTTTGAAATGTTGCAAGATTTAATTGACCATTACAATACAGGATTTGTTATCGATACAAACCAATATGATTATGTTATAGAAACAGATGCGACTTATTCATTGATGGTGTCAGTTGGGATTTTGCTTGTAATGTTCTCTAGAAGAGTTTTTGAACATGAGAACATGCCATCACTTGGAAACCCTTATTCAGCACTAAGTGCTTCTAGTACTGTGAAAAATGACAATGCAGATGTAACACCAGAGACTTCAGATAGTGAATTTGATCCTAGTTATGCTCTTACAGAAATTGATTTGATGAAAGATAAATATAAAGCTGATTTATCACGTCGGAAAAAATTAAAACCAACAGATGCATCTTTAAAGGGACTTACTGATTATATTGTTAATTATGCAAAAAATTCTAGATTGCATTTGTCTTATAGCAAACAAAGTATTGCTGATTTCATAGCAGGGCTAGGAGCAAGTAAACTCTCAATTTTACAAGGAATGTCTGGAACCGGTAAAACAAGTCTACCTAAGATATTTGCTGAAGCCATCATGGGAAATTGTGATGTTATAGAAGTTGAGTCATCTTGGAAAGACAAACATGAATTATTAGGATATTATAATGAATTTTCTAGGAAATATACGCCAAAAAACTTTACGCTTTCACTTTATAAGGCAAATTTTAATCGTGATATTGTAACATTTATCTTATTGGATGAAATGAATCTATCTCGGATAGAATATTACTTTTCTGATTTCTTATCGCTAATGGAACATGAAGAGAGAAATCGTAAAATTAAGTTAATCAATTATCATTTGAGGCGTCAAGAAAATGGAGAAAATATCGATTATGAAGCATTAGAAAATGGACATACATTAAGTGTCCCACCAAATGTATGGTTTATAGGTACAGCAAATCGTGATGAATCAACTTTTGTGATTTCTGATAAAGTTTACGATCGTGCAACAACAATGAACTTTATGAATCGAGCACCAAAAGTTAGAAATTTTTCAGAACCAATAGATAATCAATTTTATGATTATAAAACATTTAATAAACTGTTAGAGAACGCTAAAGCTAAAACCAACTTTGATGCGGAAGAAAATGAAACAATTAAAGCTGTTGAAAAGTTATTAGCTCCTTATAATATTTCTTTTGGAAATCGTATATTAAAACAAATTGAAGATTTTGTGAATATATATACTGAATGTCTAGAAGGAGAAGATGTTAATGAAGAGGCGATTGAAACTATTTTATTGAGTAAAGTTGTTTCTAAATTAGAATTAAAAATTATTGAGGACAAAGAACAACTTGTCATGGAATTTGATAAATTAAATCTATCTAAATGTGCTGATTTTGTCAGATCACTTGAGGATGAATAACTATGACTCAAAATAATTATCCTAAATTTGATCAGTATGAAAAATTAGAATCTTTACTTAAAAATATTAAGGTTTTTATTGATAAAAACGATAATGTATCTTATATGGAGTTTGACCATTATGTAGTTCGAGATATGATTTTGTTTTCGATTGAACCTAATTTTGATTTCAAAAAACTTAAAGAACAATTAGAAACTATCAAAAAAACTTTGCCAGCCATTAAAAGGATTTTTAAAAAACCTAGTACCTTTTTGCATGAAACAGAAGAGGTTTTACCTGTTGAAAATGTTAGAGTTATTAACTACAACACCTTTCAACATTTAGCAAATAATCCTCAATATGTTTCAAATATAACAAAAACAGGTGTAAAACCTAGAAAGCTTTTAACTCTTATGTATGATGATAAATACGATATTTATGAAAATTTGGTTTTCTGCAATTTTATAGATGAGATTCTAACAATGATTCGTAAAAATCGAAAAATCTTAAATAATATATATTATGCAAGTAATATCATGAACTTTAATATTTTAGAAAAAGGGAATCATATTAATTACTTTTTAGCCATGGGGAAATTACATACTGGTTATATTCGTGATTTGAGTTCATATAACTCGCTTTCAAAAGAATTATTGATAGATCTGAACAGTATTTACAATGTGATTAAATCCAGGCTACATAAACCCATATATAAAAAAAACAAGAAAAGAATGAAAAATTTACCTATTAAAAAAACAAATATTTTTTTAAATCAAAAAGATTATCGTATGGTTTATAAAACATATAAAAACTATAATGGAAAAAAGAAAATAATGGCTAATACGGATATAGACTTTGATTTTAAAGCGCTCAACAAAAAGTATTTAATGTATGTAAGAGTCCTTACAATTTTTGCTATCGGACATTTTAATTTTGAAATTGAATCGAATGATAAAATGAATCTTAGTAAACTAGATGTAACTTTCTCATTCAAAGATTGGACTGTAAATATTTATACAAATGAAAAAGAAGAACTCTTTATGATCGTAAAAAAAGAAAAGATTTATCGTATGCTTTTGACTGTTAATGAATTTAAGGACAACGAACTTCTACAATATCAAGTAGAAAGCAATTTTGATGAAATTTTTTTCTTAACTCACTTTGAAGAAGACTATTTAGAATCGAAGGACATATACATTGCTACAGATGAAATAGATTCATTTCGGCGTATACAACAAATTTTGCTTAAAGGTATGATTTATTCAGATGCTAAACGTGAGATATGTCCTTTTTGTGGTGGCCCACTTACATATTATGAAAATCAAAATTTTTATCAATGCTTTGATTGTATGATTCAAATCAAGGAAGAAACATGTCCAAATACCGAAAAACAATACATTTATACTGATAGCAAAACTTCTTCAAAAAATGGATTTTATGGAAATGAAGTTGATTCTGATGATGCTTGGATAAAGCGCAAACAAATTGAATCTGCAATGTTTTTTAGAAATATCACAAAAATTAATAGAAATGGAGACATTTTATGCCCACACTGTAATGAGGTTCACCAAAAAAGTTAAACTTTATGTGTCTACTATATTGATTTAGGTCCATCCTTTAAGATTTAAGATTGATACACCTTATGGCAAATATAATCCAGATTGTATTGTCGTCCTTCAATCAGAAGAAGAACATAAGCTTTATTTTGTGGCCGTAACAAGAGGGTCAAGTAAAGAAAAATTTTGCAGGAGACCGAAAAAAGCTAAAATACTTTCTGGTCGTAAACACTTTGAGGTGCTAAACAATGGTATCAAATATGAGTTATTAACTGCCTTAAGAGAATTGAAAAACTAAAGAAATATTTTAAATGGCATCACACTTATTTCTGATTGAGAATAACAACGAATGTGTTGGGACAATGAGTTACGAACAGCATAAAGATGATTTAATCACTGAGTTTAGAATTTATGATAAGCAAAACATTCTAAACTCAGATATAATCGAACTATTTAGATTATTTAAAGAAATTGTTCAAAACGATTTATCATTCAAAAGACTTATAAGCAATGTGGTCGAAAATGATGACTATCATGTTTCTTTACTTAAACAATTAGGATTCACTAAACTACCAAATACGAACTTTAGTACCACTACATCAGAAAAGACTTCAAAAACACATTAGATTTTGAATACTCTTTGCAGGGATAAAAATTATTTCAAATAAAGTTTTTAAACGCATTCTATTTCGATATGAGATAAAATGCGTTTTTTTTATCTTACAGGGGCTTAGTTTTGATGGCGTTGGTAAAAAAGCTTATGTGATTATCTATTAAGTCCTCTGATTATTATACAAGACATATTTTTTCTCATCGAATGATTGATTGAGGCTCTTGCTGTGGAAAATATCATCTTTGACGTATTGAAAGCCCATTTTTTCAATAATGCGTTTTGAGCGCTCGTTTTTGAAAAAATGTCCAATCACTAAGCGGTCAACATTTAAGGTTTTAAAGACAAATTCAATTGCTTTAGAAACGGCCTCACTCATTAATCCTTGATTCCAATAATCTTTAGATAGTACATACCCAATTTCTAGTTGTTTATATATATCATCGTCACCATCGAGTGATGCCGTTTTAAATCCAATAGTGCCAATCATTTTATTATCCTGTTTATGAACTATGGCAAAGTCTAAAGGATTTTGCATAAATATAGACAAAATTTCTTTACTTTCTTCAATTGAAGTGTGATGTTTCCATCCGGCAGCTTCTCCAACGCCTTTTACTTTTGCATATTCATAAAAGTCTGATAAATCAGTCTCTTTGAAGGGCCTTAATATAAGCCGTTCAGTTAATAATATTCTCATCGAATCAACTCCATCAAATGTATATATAGCTATTATTGTAGCGCCTAAAAATATGAATGGCTGCTTGTTAACTTATTGACTAACGAAGTGGATCATCTATAGATTTTAGGGTGTGCATGTCTTCACTACTTAAGGTAAAATCTAGCATTAAATTCTCTTTCATTCTAGAAGGGGTCTGAGTTTTTGGTAAGGGTAAGACATTGTTTTGTAAACAAAATTTTATCGCGACTTGCGCTGCACTGACTTGATGGTTAAAAGCGATATCTTTAAGCCATTCATTTTTGAGTAGCTTTCCAACGCCTAAAGGGGAGTAGCCTTCTATTAAAATATCATTGGATTGACAAAAGGCAACGATTTCGTCTTGTGTATAGCCTGCAAAATAGCGAATTTGATTCACCATAGGTCGTATTTTAGCGTGATGCATTATATTCTTTAGTGCCTTTACATTAAAATTTGAAACGCCAATTGCTCGAACGCGCCCCTCATTATAAAGGGTTTCTAAAGCTTTCCAGACTTCAATGTTTTCTTTATCATAATTGCCATTACGATCGTGTATAGGGCTCGGGCCATGAATCAAATATAGATCAAGATAGTCAATGTCTAATGCTTTTAAAGATTGATTAAACGCTTCGATTGTTCCTTCATATGTTTTGGTTTTAGAAAGCACTTTAGAGGTTATAAAAAAATCTTCTCTATGCACTGAGGATTCATTTAACGCTTTGCCTAATGATTTTTCATTTTCATAAAGCGTAGCGGTATCGAAGTGTCGATAGCCTTGAACTACCGCTTCTTTAAAAATATCAACAGCGTCATGTCCGTTAAAAATTTGCCAAGTTCCATAGCCAATATTAGGAATTTTAACCCCGTTATTTAATGTGACATATTGTTTATTCCTTTGCATTGTGATCCTCTCCTTATGAAAATTATAGCATAGATAACGCTATTTTATTGTATCGATAATGTTTATCTAAAATAGAAAACCGTATGATACAATACATTCATTCGATAAGCGTAGTGACCCAAAAAGAAGAAGGGATTCCTATCATGATATTACGGAAATATTGATTGGTTTGGTGGATACCCCCAATATAACGTACAGATAGAAAAAACCCTACACGAATCTATGTAAGTAACTAAGATTTATAGGTAAGTGATGTAGAATAAGTGGTCTATAAATTGGGTGATTGCTACAATGAAAATGAAATGCTCCATTACTGTTTAGGAGGTTCTTAGCATGAAAACAATAATCTGGTTTTTCATCATAATAATTCCCTTTACTTTGGCAGCGTGTGAAGAAAATTCAACACAGATAAATAAAATATCGCTAAATAATGAAGTGGATTACATGAGAATAAGGACTGATCAAAAGCACTTTGAAACCCCACCCAATGAATCAATTGAAGTGATTCGTTCAAAAGAAGCGCTTGAAGACTATCTTGATGCACATGCTCAAGATTACTATTTTAATCGTGGTTTTAAAGTAGCTGTAATCCCCTATGATACAGCGTTTTTTGAAACGCAAACCTTAATCCTTATCTCACTGCATGAAACGAGTGGGTCAACGACGCATCAACTCGATACTTTATACATAGAAAATGACATATTACATGTTGAAGTGATACGTAATGTTTCAAATGGCACTGCAGATATGGCAGCGTGGCATTTACTCATTGAGTACGATAATTCCTTAGATAATATCAAAGATACAAAACTTACTATAACCAAATAAAAAAGCACATTATGTGCTTTTTTTAACGTTTTCGCTCGGCAAACCTAATAATCTCAGAAGTTAACACAGAAGTGATAAGCCAAATCGTGTAAAGTAATAAGACATGCAGGACATTGGTATCTTTACCAAGGAACGCAAGCATCGCTAAGATTAAGGCGACAAGAAAGGATATAGCTGTTAAAACATGCTCGTCTTGAGAGCTAGTATTAATGATAAGACCAGAAAAAACACCAAACGCAAATTGTATAACTAATAGTACATAAAATATAATCATAAATTTCCTCCTATCATACATATATAATTATACAGCATTGTGATAAGAAATTAAATATAAGCTAAAAAAAACATCACAAAAGTGATGTTTTTTAGCTTATCGAATCGTTTTAAGAGCACTTCCCCAAGTTTCTACTTGATCAAACAAGGTTTGAATATTATCTTTATTAACCCCTGAAGGTTTAAAAGTAGTAAATTTCTCAAAATCTGTAAATAAAGAGAAGAATACATGTTCTCTCACATCCGCAATATTTAACTCGTTTAAAGCCCCTCGCAAATGTTCAGCAGCTCTAATGCCGCCGCCACTTCCATAAGAGACAATCCCTGCAGATTTATGATACCAGGATTCTCTTGCACTATCTAAAGCATTTTTTAAAGCGCCGCTCATTGAATGGTTGTACTCACATACAATAAAGACAAATCCATCTAATGAATTTAACTTCTCATTCCAAGCTTCAACGCCTTTAGTTTCATTTGATTCACCTAACAAAGGCAATTTATAATCTTTAATGTCCACAACTTCATAGTTATGGGCTCTTGTATTTGCTTGGTCTAAAATGTATTGTCCAACTTGGGGTGATACGCGTCCTTCGCGTGTAGAGCCTAAAATAATTCCAATATTTAATGGGTCATTCATTTTATTTACCTCCTAAATTTTGTTTCTATCCAAATTATAATTCGAATTCGAATAAAGTTCAATTCATGTGCACATACTTTGGCAATAGTTAGTGCGTGATAATTAAGGTTAGAATTCGTCCGTGTTATAATTTAACTAGGAGGCGATAACATGTGGATAGCATTTGTTGTGATTGGTGTATTAATCGCCATTTTTGCGGTTTTATGGATGTTAGACCCAAGAGATGATAGAATTGCTTCAGAAGTAAGAAGAGTATATTATTGGAGTTTAAAATACCAAAATCGTTTAGAAGAAGATGATTTTAAAAGGTTAACTGAACAAGGGGAAGCGTTATTTGAACTGGTTGATAAAAAGAATAATGCAGGGGTATTATATTTTGGAAGATGTTGTAGAAACACTATTATTAACGATTATGAAACCCTTTTAGATACGCATTATAGCGTTTATAAAAAATCAATCGATCAAACCGCAAGTAAAGCTGATGCTTATAATGCCTTGTTTGATATGGCTTTAAAAAAGTTTAGTATGAATGAATCTGTTTATTATCCTAAACTAAATTTTCACGGTATTGTAGCGGCTTTGAACGAGGATGATACTTATACTATATGTGATCCAGCAGAACGGTGTCATCGCGTAAAAGAAAATGAATTAGTGCCTAAAAGTTATGAATAATAAAATGTGTTGCCTTAGCGTAAGTTTAAAGGCAACACATTTTTTACTTAAATAAGATATTTCTTTGTTTCATGTAGTGTGTAATCTCAGTGCTAAATACGATGGGGATATCTTTTAAATCTTTAATAGATTGTGCGTTTAAAACAGTCATGATTCCCTTTAAGGATTCAATTAATCGATCAACTTCTTCAATCGCTTCTTCTAAAGTATTGTTTTTCACTAGCTTCAAAAAATAACCACTCATTCCAACGAAAGAAGCGCCAAGGCGTAAAGCTTTTATAATATCTAAGCCATCGCGAATGCCCCCACTGGCTATAATATTTAGTGACGTCTCACGCTTCGCTTCTAATAAACTTTCAACCGTCGATAAGCCCCAGGTATTGAAAAAAGCAAATGGGGATTGTCGACGTTCGTTTTCTATAATAGAAAAATTGGTTCCCCCTTTACCCGCTACATCAATATGCTTAACGCCAAGTGATTTTAACCGCTGTAACGTTTCACTAGCCATCCCAAACCCAACTTCTTTAATAATTAAAGGAATAGTTAAACTTGAAGCTAAGGCTTGTATAGTCTCTGCGTGCGCTTTAAAATTACGGTCTCCTTCGGGCATGACAATCTCTTGAACATTATTAAGATGGATTTGGAGCATATCGGCATCAATCATGTTAATTGCTTTTAACACAGTCTCTTTTGATACTTCAGCGCCTAAATTCGCTATTAATGTTCCGTTTGGATTGGCTTTTCTTGCGATTTTATAAGTGGCTTCCCACGTTGCATCTTTAATGGCACTAGATATTGACCCGAGTGCCATAGGAATCGAAAAGTGCTTGGCGAGTAAGGCAAGCTTTTCGTTGATTTCATAGGCTTGTTGCGTTCCACCGGTCATGGCATTAATAAAAAACGGAAGTGGGAACTTTTTTCCTCCTAAAAATGCACTTAAGTCAATGTCATCGGTTGTTAAATCACTCAGTGCATGATGGATAAATCGAACATGATCAAAGTGATTGTCTTGGCTTTTTTGCGATAAAGCACTGTTAATATGGTCGTCTTTTCGGTTCATAGGCATCACGCTTTCAACTCAATGGTAGGAAATCCTTTTTCTTGTAATTTCGCAATAATGATAGGGATATTATGGGGGTGTTTAGGTAAAACAATGATATTATCGCCGCCACCCGCTCCAGAAATTTTAAATCCGACAATGTCATCTTTCAATAACGCATTAATTTCAACCATGGTATTGGTAATAAGTTTTAATCCATATTGTTTTTGTAAGCGCTGAAAAAGGGTCGCACTTTTCAAAAATGTCGCTTCATCTAAACCGCCTTCTTTAAGGTGTTTAACCATTGTTAAGGTTAGCGCATCAATGGTGTTTATAAATGTGAATCTATCCTTTTTGGATAATGCTTTGTTAAACGCCTCAACGAGTAGTTTTGATTTAGCAGGCCTTAGTGTATTGATCATAATAAAGGGATTTGTCTTAGGGATGAAAGGTTCAATTAATAGTCCTTTCCACGGCAAATCTAAAAGGACATCAAGCTTTAAATGGGCTTTCTTTTTTAGCCAATTCGCGTCAAATTTTTTATAAAGAATCCATTTATTAAAAGCAGTTAATGCAACATCTCCATAGGAGTTATACGCAATTTCATCTATACTTGATAAGACACAAAGTTTATATAGTTTTAAATCCGTAATTTCAACATGATGAAATTGTAGCACACTTTTGATGATGCCTGTTGTTAAAGCGGCGGAAGACCCTAGGCCCAATTTTTTCCCTTTATAATCTAAGTCGCTTGATACATGTAAGTTAAAATCTCTTTTAGGAATCGCTTTAAGGGCTAAGTATGCATTGGCAATTTGGACGCCGTTTTTGATAGGGCTGGGCATTGGATTATTCGTATTCGGGTAAAATGTGTCGTTAAATTTCTCAGAGTGAATAGTGGTGACATTTGAGTGGGTGATATCAAAATACATATAAGCTTTTGAGGGGGCTAGTATGGCGTGGCTTCCATGGACAACGCCATATTCACCATTGATAAATAATTTGCCTGGAATTTTAACCTTCATCACTAATATGCGCTCCTTTAAACGCAACGCTTCCAGTGTAGAATTTAGTGAATCCCCCCGCTTTAATGGCGGCTTTAATGGTGTCAATATGGGCGTGTTTGGTTATGATTTTTACATTGGCACCAGCGTCCATTGTAAAGAAACATTCTAGGCCTTGTTCTTTAAGGGTTTTAACGATATGTAATACGCTAAAGGTATCGTCTTTTAAATACCTGATAAAGGGATCAGCCGCAAGCATACTTGCGTGCATGGCCATGGCACTTTGTTCAGATAACGTGCTTATCGTTTGAAAATCATTATGGATGAGTGCTTTTTCTATATCATTTACATCGTGATTTGCTTTTTTTACCCAGGCATCATAATAAGGCGACGTATTGACAGTATGTTTCATTGCCTCTGTGGATGAAAGCGGTTTACGGTTTGCATCAATGACTACTACCAATAAGGCGTAATCTTCAAGATTGGCCTTAATCGGGTAGACTGTGCCATCCTTATTCCAACGAACGGCGCCACCATATAAACTTCTAACAGCGCTACCAGAGCCTTTTGCGGTGATGGCACTTAATGTTTTATGATCATAATTGGTGTTAAAAAACCGATTCGCCGCGACGCTTAATGCCGAAAAAGCCGATGCACTAGAGGCTAAGCCTGCCGCAATCGGGAAATTATTTTGAGACATGACGCGGACATTATCAATATTATCAGTAAAGTGTTGTAAAAATGCTTTGACTTTATTGGTTTCTTTTACACTTGCTTCTTCATTGTTTAAAATAAATTTAAATGTTGATGAAGATTCTAAAATCGTATACGTTTTAAAGGCATCCCATGTAATCGAGATAGAATCATTAAATGGTAAGACATTGACTTCATCTTGTTTCCCCCAATACTTAATAAGCGCAAAATTTGCGTATGAGGTTGCTTTTACATACATCTTATTCATCTCCTTTTAACGTCATGGACCACGTATCTATATTGAATGCATCTTCCCAGACGCTTTGAACCTGTTTTAAAGTATGGTGATTCTCACACAGTGCAATGACGCAACCGCCCATGCCCCCTCCAGTTAATTTGGAGCTTAATGCGCCGTTTTTAAGGGCACTTTCATTCAGTGCATCAATCGTTTGGGTAGAAAGTCCGAGATTTTTTAAATGAATCATAGCTTGATTCATCGCTTTAGCAAGCGCACGGTGGTTTTGATTTATTATAGCATCTTTACTCTGTAATGTTAATTGTCCTAATGCTTTAATATCTGCTTGATGTGAGGGGGTGCTTTCGATTAAATGTTTCACGTGATTCACGCTATCTTTTGTGGGCACTTTAAACCCTGTGTTTCCAATCAGTAAATAGGCATCTAAATCGATGGTTAAAGGTTCGATTTTATCTTTTGTAAAAAACCACCCATTGTCATTGGTAACGCAGAGTGCATCGATGCCACTTGGGTTTGTGTGGGCTAGGGTTTCTGAAAACTGTGTCCAATTATAATGACTGTGGCGGTCTAGCGTTACATTGTTTACTTGAAAACAGGCTTTTACAATCGCCGAAGCGATTGCGGCAGAGGACCCTAAGCCTGACCCGATGGGTAAGGTTCCGGTGATGTCGTATAAATAAGGATTAAGATTTAATGCTTTTTGAAGTGACTCTATGAGCGTACGTATGGGAAGAATTGACTGCGGAGATGCGACTAAATCACCGGCATAAACGGATGATTTTATCGCATTCACATCGTTTTCACGTAACGTAACATGGACGATGCCTTTGTAAAACGGCATCGCAATGGCAGGGTAATTATAAACGACACTATGTTCTCCTATTAAGATTATTTTACCGTGTGATGTTGCCTCCATCTACATCACTCCAACAATGATCGCAATTAACTGGGGCGCGGCATAAAGACTCATAAACTGAACACCGTAATTAACCCCCATTTTATTTAAGCTACCACTCACTAATCCTACGAGTAATACCCCGAAAATATTGATTAACCCTGCATCAATATATGCTAGTAAAATAATAAAGGCGATAAACAACCCTAACACAGCCTCATGGGGCACATATTTTAAAATCGATTTTGTGATAGGAAGGGCATATTTGGTAATAAGGGTATAACTAATACCCGTCGCAATAACGGCTCCAATAATCACCGCAAATGCAAATTGTCTAAACGATAATAGGTGGTGAATATTATTATCCAAAGAAAAGACATCTCCAGCCACAAAGAGCGCGTTCCCAGGTCCAATCGCGACGGGCGATAAAGGAATCCCCAGCGCCAGTAACGGAATGATAATCCCAGAAATATAGGTTGCTTGAACCACTGCGCTCATCGTAGTAACGGACATAAATGCGCGTTTTAATCGTTCTTTAAATCGTTTTCCAAACGATTCACCAACTAAAATAGTTAATCCAACAGGGGATAAAACAAAGAAGAAATTAACAATGAACGCGCCAAAAGTCGCGTTATTACGTTCTTCTTTAGAGAGTAAGTTTAAAGGATTTTTACGGCTTACAGTATCATCCTTTTTAGGAATCGATATTACTTTGGGTTCAGAAATTAAACTCTCGTTAAAAGTCTTTTTGTTGAGTAATCTAAATAAAGATACGAGTAACGGTCCAATCGTTATCCCTAAAAAGAAACTAACGGTGATGGTAGTGTTTTGGTCTACAACCCCAAGCCCCCAATATAAATGTCTTAAGGCCATAAACAAAGTTGCAAGGGGAATAATTGAAAATAGGGATAATACTTTTGCACGCGATATCAAACTTAAAAAAATTGCCCCTATTATGAATAAGTAAGCAGAATATGGCGCAATGGTTTCGGCAAACGGAATTAATAAAAAGGCAAGTAATAAAGAAAGCGGGACACTGATGATGACACCAAGTGCACTTGCAGCTGCCATTTTTTTAATCACTTGAGCACTTTTGCCGTGTTCTTTGATTTCTATAGAATGTTCGATCATTGCAGAAGACATGACCCCACCGGGTAAGTTTACTAGTGCTGTAGGCATTGTATTGGTAATGTTTAATGTAATAATTGCGGCTATAAAGAAACTTAAAACCGCCATTGGTTCAACCCCTGCGAGTACAATCGCAAGCGTAATAGGTAATAATACGCTGGTTTCATCAGTTCCAGGGATAAATCCTATGAACGTATAAAGCATCACAGCGGTTAACGCTGCTCCGACCATCCAGATTATTAAACTAGCGTCCATAATTATTTATCCTCCTCTTCAGTAATGATTCTACGCGGTTTGAATAAATAGACGCAAAGAAAAAACCCCGTTACAGCGCCCCCTATTCCGAAGAATAATCCAAGCGTTCCATTCTCAGAAGGCGCCATAAGATGGGCCCCCATTGTTAGTGTTGTAATGATTATAATCGAATATACCAAAGACCTAGCTTCCACTACATCTCCCCATATTTCTAGTAAAGAATTTTTCATTGATAAGCTCCTTTAAAATATTTTTAGAATAAATATAGGCAAATTATACTCAATTAAGGGGTCAATGTGAAATCATATACGTATATAAAAATCATTGTCATGTCTAATCGCTATAACATTTATAGAACCATTTTGTTTGAATCACAGACTAATCGTGGTAAAATAAACTGTTGTAAGAGGAGGAACAAATATGAAAAGAAACTTAAAAGAACGCTTTGAAAGTCGATCGTTTTTATTTCTTTTGAGTATGATTGTCGGACTAAACATGTTTGTCTTAACACTTGGATCAATCATTTACTTATTTTTAATTTCGTATATTTTACTCGCCAGTCTTTTAACAGTGGTCACGGGATTATTATTTATTGTGCCATATCTTTTTACGTATTATTATCGCGGAGAATTACTTCGCTTATCCGATACGTTATTGGATAACGTTTTTCTTGCAGGGTTTACAATTTCTTCTACCATTGTTGGAATTACAATTTTAATATTAAATCGTGTACTTGATTTACCAACATTTTAAAAGAGCTAAGGCTCTTTTTTTATAAGACATTTTGATATAATATTATGATTTTGCCCCCTATAAATAGTGTAATCATAAGCTTCAACTTAAGAAACAAATAAAGATTTTAACCCTTGTTCCATTCCCACTATGAAAGCAACGATAACATGGCATGGATTAAACAGCCTTCAACAAATGAATTGACCTTAAAAATATTATGAAAGAAGCGCACCTGCAACTTTATGAGACCGTTACGTTCAAACCAGGCACATTATCGCCTAAGATGCGCGAAATGTCGGTGGAGGAATCAAAAGCAAACGAATGTCCTTACTGCATCTACCATCATTCTAACGCGTATTTACAAGTTACATCTAGGCGTCAAAGCCTCTCCCAAATCGCTGAAGACTACCGCGAAGCCGACCTCACGTTTTGGAAAGAAAGTGACTACGCGGTAAACCTTACCCATAGTCCCTATAAAATGATGGGAGCGGATATCATGGGTTTGAGAGACGCTAACTTAATGATCAAGGGTTTTTTTGAGGTGAATCATATGGCGGTTCACTACAATTATGCCAATCGCATTGACAGTCGACTCGGGGTTGAACTTGAAACAGATTAACCCTGATATTTCATAAAGAAAAAAGGCAGGCATTCAACCGCTTAATTAAGATAAATAATTGACAAAACAGTATTTAAAAAGCCCATTTCCAACGGGCTTAATCACGGTGTTATGGGTGTTTTTTGAAAAAAAAGTGGTTCGATATGCTTTAAAGAAGCCGTTATATTAAATAAAAAAAGATGTAAAACGTTTTCAAAAACTATATAACGCCATAAGAATCGTCCTCCAGCCTATAATAAAGGTATAAAAGGGAAATTAGTGTCTCAGTTGAAATATATTTTCAGTGTGGTATAGTATAAGAGTACATGCGGTTGCAATATAAATTTGCATCGAAGAAAATTGTTCTTGCTTTATCGACCGCAAGAC
Organism: uncultured Candidatus Izemoplasmatales bacterium; assembly: GCA_964386055.1. Classification (GTDB taxonomy): domain Bacteria; phylum Bacillota_I; class Bacilli_A; order Izemoplasmatales; family Izemoplasmataceae; genus B1SED10-225. Next base: position 23,528 of record CAYLQZ010000013.1, read on the forward strand.
GTTTTAAAATGTTAATTTATAAATTGCATTTGCGCACGAACTCATAGTTTAACGACTTGATAACTTTATAGTGATTTGTTAATTTATGAAACGTGCGTTTTATTTATAATATGACTGACAACCTTAGATTAGAGAGAGAGTTGTTATATTGTAAGCTAAATTAAAATTGAACGGAGGAAACATCATGAGCAATCACTTGGAGGTGAAGAACCTTTTTAAAATATTTGGCCCTTCACCGGAAAAAGCTGTAGAATTAAGCAGACAAGGTAATTCAAAAGCAGAAATATTAAAAGACACCGGGAATACAATTGGTGTAAATAACGCAAGTTTTACGGTTAAAAAAGGAGAAACATTCGTTGTAATGGGTCTCTCAGGAAGCGGGAAATCAACGCTTATTCGTAACTTAAATCGTTTACAAGACCCTACCAGTGGAGAAGTTTTACTAAACGGGAAAGATGTTGTCGGGATGAGTGAAGAAGAGCTTAGAGAAGTTAGACGAAAAGAAATGGGAATGGTTTTCCAAAATTTCGGACTTTTCCCACACCGTAGTGTAAGAAGAAATGTTGATTACGGATTAGAAGTACAAGGCGTTGAGGAAGAAGAACGCATTGAAAGAGCATACAAAGTATTAGATACCGTAGGGTTAAAAGGGTATGAAGAACAATTCCCTAGTGAATTATCAGGCGGGATGCAACAACGTGTTGGATTAGCACGTGCCCTTGTTAATGATCCTGATATCTTACTAATGGATGAAGCGTTTAGTGCGCTTGACCCCTTAATTCGTACAGATATGCAAGATCAATTAATTGAATTACAAGAAAAACTTCAAAAAACAATCGTCTTTATTACCCATGACCTCGACGAAGCATTAAAACTTGGAGATAGAATTGCGGTAATGTATGATGGAACCATTGTACAAATTGGAACACCAGAAGAGATTTTAACAACGCCTGCAAACGATTATGTTAAAAACTTTGTTGAGAACGTTGACCGTTCTAAAGTGATTAAAGCAGAATCAATTATGAAAAAACCACGCGGTGTAGTTGATACAAAAGCTGGACCTAAAACAGCACTTCGACAAATGGAAAAAGAACAATTATCTAGCATTTTTGTCACAGACAACAAGCAAAGACTACGCGGAATTGTGACAGTTGATGACGCAAAACGTTTAGCTGACAAGGGAGAGAAAAGCTTATCGTCTATAATCATTTTAGATGATGTGTATAAAGTATCTCCAGATACCTTGATTACAGATTTATTACCAATGGCTGGGAAAACGAAATATCCTATCGCTGTAATTGATGAAAGCAACAGACTTTTAGGCCTTGTTGTTAGAGTTTCGGTGATTACTGGTATCCACGGGAAAATAGAGGAAGGAGCTGATAAAGATGAATAACCTTCCGTTCTTAGTTACGTTTTATAGAATTAGAATTGGTAAATGGTTTGAAGCTATAATTGAATGGCTGACAGATAACTTAGGATGGTTGTTTGATGCAATTAGCTTTGTTGTTGAAGGTTTAATTGATGCATTCGAAGCTGTCATTGGTTTTCCACCAGCAATTGTTACAATTGTTATTATTGCAGCTTTAGCGTGGTTAGCAGCTGGTAAAAAACTTACCTTTGCAGTTGGAACTGCACTTGGTCTTTTATTAATCGATTCAATTGACTTATGGGACCGTGCTGTAGAAACTTTATCACTAGTTTTAGTCGCAGCGTTAATCGCATTATTAATCGGTATCCCTACAGGGATTTTCGCTTCAAGAAACGAAAAAGTAAGTGAAAACATGATTCGACCAACCTTAGACTTTATGCAGACAATGCCAGCATTTGTGTACTTAATTCCAGCCGTTATCTTCTTTGGTTTAGGAACTGTATCAGGGGCAATTGCGACTATCATATTCTCAATGCCACCAGTAGTAAGATTAACCAATTTAGGAATTAGACAAGTCCCTGCTGAAGTTGTAGAAGCTGGACGTTCGCTCGGATCTACCCCTAAACAGTTGTTATTTAAAGTACAACTTCCTATCGCCTTACCAACGATTTTAGCGGGAATTAACCAAACCATATTATTGGCACTATCAATGGTTGTTATTGCATCAATGATTGGTGCTGGTGGACTAGGTAATCCTGTATTAACTGGTATTACTTCGCTTCAAATAGGAACAGGTTTTGAAGGTGGTATCGCAGTGGTTGTATTAGCGATGATCTTAGATAGAGTCACGCAAGCTTTAGGAGAATCAACTTCAAAATAAGCAACACTAAATTTAGCAACAAAGAAACACAAAATAAAACTATTAAAAAAATTCTTTAGGAGGAATTAAAAATTATGAAAAAATTATTTGCATTAGCATTAACATTAACTGCTGCATTTACGTTAGCTGCCTGTGATACAGATAATGGAGATGAAGCAGAAACAATTCGTATTGGTTATGTAGCTTGGGAAGATGGTATTACACAAGCACATGCTATTAAAGTATTATTAGAAGAAGAGATGGGTTATGAAGTTGAATTGGTTCAAGCAGATGCTGGACCAGTATTCCAAGATTTAGCAAATGGAAACCTTGATTTCATGCCACATTCATGGTTACCACATACGCATAGTCAATATGCAGATCAATTCTCAGATGATTGGGAAGAATACGCACCAAACTATGAAGGTGCTCGCATTGGATTAGTTGTACCTGATTATGTGACTATTGATAGTATTGCTGAACTCAATGATAGCGTTGCTGATTTTTCAGAGTATGATGACATTGTAGGTATTGAGGGTGGCGCTGGAATCATGGCTGCTGCTAACAATGCTTTAGAAGATTATGACTTAGATATGGATTTACTTACTTCAAGTGAGGTAGCAATGGTATCAACATTAGGTTCTGCAATTGATGATGAAGAATGGGTTGTAGTAACAGGATGGGTACCACACTTTAAATTCTCACAATATGACTTAAAATTCTTAGATGATCCAGAAGGTACTTTCGGCGCTGCTGAAGATATCGTACCAGTTGGACGTACTGGACTTACTGATGAGCATCCTGATGTCGTTGAATTACTTAATAATATTTACTTCACAGATGAAGACTTCGGGAACTTAATCGGTGCATTCAATGATGCCGATGAAGATGATTCTGAATACGATGCAGCATTCTCATGGTATGAATCATATGATATTTGGGAAGACTGGATTCCATCAGAATAATTTAATACAAACATTTAGATAAAACTTTAAAACCGGCCATTTGGTCGGTTTTTTCTTTTGGTTTGACGATTTAAAATAGTTATCATTTATTGTATAATAGATTAAGGAGTTGATACCATGAAAGGTTTATTCGTTTTCTCTAATAAGATGGAAGATATTGAAGGATTGGGCACAAATGCTTTATTAAAAAGAAGCGGTTTAGATATGACAACTGTGGTAAAAGGAAAATCTAAAGAAATGACTACTTCATATGGACAAAACGTTACGGTAGATTTATTGTTTGAAGAGATTAATGTCATGGATTATGACTTTTTAGTGATTCCTGGTGGCCCTTATGTCAAAGAAACGGTTAACCAAGACCAAAAAATAAAAGATTTAGTCAAAGCGTTTAATAAAGAAGGAAAACTGATTGCCGCAATATGCGCTGGACCTAGATTTTTAGGTCAAGTAGGGTTATTAGATAATAAAAAATTCACCGCCTTCACAGGCAGTGAAAAAGATGCACCAAAAGGCGATTATTTTCCAAATGAAAAAGCTCTTAGAGATGAGTTTATTATTACAGCACGTGGTGCGGGCGCTGTCTATGAATTTGTTTATGAGATAATAAAGTTTCTTCAAGGCGAAGCAGCAGCAAAACAATTATTTAATTCTATACTATATTAAACTGAAAGGCGATTGCATGAAAAATCAAAAAAGGCATATACAACATGAATCACGAACCGATACAACTAAATTTAAAGCATTTAAAACGATGTTTGCACGATGGGGACATTATATGGGCTATAGCTCAAGAAAAGAGTTTTGGTGGGCATATTTGTTTGGAACGCTCATTGTTTTAGGCATCATTGCGTCCATTATTGCATTGTTGATTTTAGCCCCTAACGTGGCGATGGTTTTTACTTTAATCGCGATTATTTATCTGGTTGGGTACTTGGTCGCGTTTATTGCTTTAGTCATGAGACGCTTGGCTGATGCTGGGTTTTCTAGATATTTTGGCTTATTGCTTGCACTATCGTTGATTCCCACAGAATTTAATGAATTTTATGGAAGAATCTATTCATATGGTGAAATTATTGGAACCGTCATTTTAATATCGCTATTAATTTTAGCGCTTTTTCCAAGTAAATATGCTCAAACTAAAAAATAGTGCGTTCATGATGAACACACTATTTTTTTTATGAGACGCATTCAGTCTCTTCGTACGATTCTCCTAATGTATCAACGGTAACTGATTCAATGATGACTTTATTCCTAGGCCGGTCTGCGGCGTCGGTCTCCACCATAGCGATCATGTCCAATACATCAAAGCCTTCAATGAGTTTTCCAAATGCAGCATAGTCTCCATCTAAATGCGCGTTATCTTGATGCATAATGAAAAACTGTGATGTTGCAGAATCTTTAACCTGTGTACGGGCCATTGAAATGACGCCTCTTTCATGATTTAAGGGATTGTCAAATCCGTTTGACGAAAATTCCCCTTTAATTGTACATGGTGGTTGGTTAGCGCCGCCACCTTGAATCATGAACCCACTGATAATTCTATGAAAATCCAAGCCATCATAAAAGCCTTCTTGAGCTAAATTAACGAAGTTTGTGACTGTATTTGGTGCAGCTTCATAGTTTAACTCAACCACCATCGTTCCATAATCTTTAACTTGAATGGTTACTATTGCATTTTCTTTCATTGTATCCTCCTCTTGAAAATCATTTGATAATGTACACGCTGTTAACGCGATTATCATACTAATTGATACCATAAATAATAATATTTTTTTCATTTTATAATTCCTTTCAAATTTACTTATGGAAATTATATCACATTTATACTTTTTCAAATCGATATTTTTTTGTATAATAGTGTCTGACGTCATTAATAGGATTGATTATTATGCAAAAACTTCCCCATATTGCAGGCATCGCATTTGCTGTGATTTTTGGCCTAACCTTTATGTTTTCAAAAACCGTACTAGACTCGGGATTATCTCCGATAGGATTAATTGCCTATAGATATCTTATTGCTTGGATTGCTTTTGAGTTGTTTAGACGGTTTAAAATAGTGAGTATTAATCTTAATAAAGATAACTTGAAGCCGTTAATTATCGTTGGGGTTTTTCAACCAATACTTTATTTTTTATTTGAAACCTATGGTTTAGCGCGAACCACTAGCGCAGAAGCAGGGATGATGATTGCCTTGATTCCGATTTTTGCGACTATTTTATCGGCTATCATATTAAAAGAAAAACCTAAGCTTATACAAGTATTTTTTATTATACTAAGCGTTTCAGGCGTAATTTTCATTCAAGTATTCAATATGAGAAGCGGGCTTGAAATTCAAGTAATGGGGCTTTTTTTATTGTTGTTAGCCGTTTTATCGGCAGCCTTTTTTAATATTGCTTCGAGAAATGCTTCAAAAGCATTTACGGCAAAAGAAATTACATATTTTATGATGTTAATGGGGGCCGTTAGTTTTAATGTTATATATATATTTAGTTTGCTTACTAGAGGTGAAATCCATTTATATGTGACAAATCTCTTCGCTATTGAGCTGATCTTACCGTTGTTATTTCTAGGAGTAGTGGCTTCTATCGGTGCGTTCTTTTTAGTGAATTATGCGCTTTCCAAGTTAGAAGTTCATATTAGTAGTATTTATGCCAATCTTTCAACGATTATTGCGGTTTTAGCAGGGGCAGTTTTTTTAAATGAAAGGATTTATTATTATCATTATATAGGAGCATTGATGATTGTGGTTGGGGTTTATGGAACCGTTCAATTTAATCGCAAAAATAAGCGTTTAAAATCCTTGCAATGAAGTATTAAATCATGTAAAATTGTAAATCGTAGGGGCTATAGCTCAGCTGGGAGAGCGCTAGCATGGCATGCTAGAGGTCACGGGTTCGAGCCCCGTTAGCTCCAAAATATAGTATATTACCACGTCTTAATAAGATGTGGTTTTTTATTTTTTATGATGTATTTTTGAATTTTGTGTGATAGATTTATAGCTTTATAGGTCGATTTATTAGGTGATTATTTATAAAGTGTATGCTTTATTATAAATAAAAAGGGAATTAGTTTGTGCATAGACAAAAAGTTAAAAATCATGATTATAGCTTTTAATCCCTTTTCAATGGGCTTTTACCTTATTAGGAGAAAATTTATTGTAAATTTGATTGTATTATGTAAACATATAACCGCACAACTATGCTATAATTTTCATGAAATATGGTTTAAATTTTTACGTAAAAATATGATTTACGTTAATTATCGAAAGGGTGAAGACATGGAACAAAATGATGCAAATAATCTTTCTTTAAGAAATATGCTCATCCTTACTGGATTTTTGGGCGTATTACTTGTAGCTTCAATGTTTATTTATGGTCCACGGGTTCTTGCGATTGCAGCTGTGAGTTATGGTGTTTCTTTCGTAATTGAATTTTCTTTTACGAAACTACGTAACCAATCTCTCGATAACGCTTGGATGGTAACCCCAATGATTTTCGCTTTACTTGTACCACCTAATGCGCCATTATGGATGGCGGGAATTGGTGCAGGCTTTGCGGTCTTCTTTGGCAAAATGATTTTCGGCGGTTTAGGAAAAACGGTGTTCAATCCTGCACTAGTTGGAATTATATTTGTGACGGTATCCTTTATTCCGTTTATGACTACACAGTGGTTGGATCCACAAACAGGTGAAATTACGCCTACAACTCCGATGGTAGCCTATAACGATGGATATCAAAATGTAACAGAATCATGGTCTTTTAGTGAATTGCTTTTAGGCACTGTTCCTGGGATGGTAGGAACAACGTTCATGATAGGTATTTTAGCACTCGGGATTGGCTTACTAATCCTAAAAATTGCTGATTGGCGAATTACTTTATCAGTGCTGGCTTCGTATGCTGTGATCCAAGGATTGTATTCTTTTGGCTCAGAGTTAGCTGGAGGCGAAGCCTTTGGAAATGCTATTGAATATATGTTTATAAATACATTCTATGGATTTTTTGTGGGGTCCTTATTATTTGCGGCTTTCTTTGTTGCAACTGATCCTGTAACTGCACCCGAAGGGAACCGTGGAAAGTTTATATTTGGGTTTGGTATTGCGTTGCTTACTGTAATTATCAGAGTATTTTCAGCCTTCCCAGAAGGGATTGTCTTTGCAATTATTTTGATGAACGCTATAACCCCCCATATTGATGCTTATTATGAAAATAAAATACAGCGGACATCCAATACTAAAGTTGAAACACAGGAGGTGTCATCATGAATCAATATGTAAAAATGATTATCTTTGTAATATTTATGGGAATATTCACATCGGTTTTACTTGTTGGAGTCGAAGTGTTTACTGCGGAACGTATTGAAGAAAATCAGTTAGCCAATTTATACTCTGCAGTATTAGAAGCAAATGACGAAACTTATACTCAAGCAAATATAGCTGATGTTTTTCACGATACCATCGACGTTATTGAAGAAGATGGGTTAACGTTATATGTTCATGTCGAGAGCGGGACTATTAGTTACCGTGTTGAAGGACAAGGGGTTTGGGGACCAATCATTGGCGTTGTAACATTAGAACCAGATTTTGAAACCATTAAACGCATTACGATTTTAGACCAAGAAGAAACCCCAGGTCTAGGTGGAGTGATTGAAGAACGTGACTATTTAGATACGTATGTTGGGAAATCACTTTATCCATCATTAACGATTTCAAGAACTGCGGATATGGATGATGAGAATGAAGTGGATGCGATTGTTGGTGGAACTAGAACTTCTGGTAACTTTGAAACCATCATGAACGAAGAATATCAACGCTATAAAGAAGTATTTGACCAAATTGATCTCTCAGAGGTGATGTCATGAATCCTAGACGATTAATGTATACGAAGTGGTTTAATATATCACGCGATGGCGTTTCAAGAAGTAATCCAATTTTAATCGCTGCACTCGGTCTTTGTTCAGCGTTAGCGGTTACCAACCGTGTTGATAATGCGATTGCGATGGGAATGGCTGTTACATTCGTTATTATAATGAGTTCGTTAATTACTTCACTAATCCGTAATATTATTCCACAACGCGTTAGAATGGTTACCTATATGGTGATTATATCTTCGTTTGTTATTGCGGTTGATGCCTTTTTAGAAGCCTTTGTCCCCTCTATTCATGGTGCGCTAGGGCCTTATGTTGGACTCATTATTACCAACTGTATTGTTATGGGGCGTTCTGAAGCATTTGCGGCTAAAAACCCTATGCGTTTTACGTTCTTTGATGGATTATCCAATGGACTTGGATATACGTGGGTCTTGGTTGTGATTGCTGGTGTTCGTGAACTATTAGCATTTGGAACCATCCTTGATTATCAAATCATGCCAAGTGGATTTGAAAATTGGGTCGTTATGGCCATTGCTCCTGGTGGATTCTTTATACTTGGACTCTTAATATGGGTTCTAAGGGATCTTACCAATAGTTACGAAGGTGAAGCTGCATGATGATTATTAAAATGTTAAATAGAAAGGTTCGATATTATGGGTAGTGTATTTGAAGTATTTGTCAGTTCGATTTTAGATAATAATATTGCGCTCGCATTAATTTTAGGGATGTGTCCGTTAATCGCCATTTCAACGAGCACAAAAAATGCCCGCGGTATGGGATATGCAGTTGTGTTTGTTGTAACGATAACGGGGATTATTAACTATCCTATATATTTATTATTACAACGTACAGGCACCGAGCAATTAAACTTATTAGTGTTTATTATTACTATTGCGGCGACGGTTCAATTTCTTGAAATGTTTTTAGAAAAATTCTTCCCTACCTTACACAATGCGTTTGGAATTTTTCTCCCGTTAATCACGGTTAACTGTGCCGTTTTAGGGGTTTCTTTATTCTTTGTTACCAATCAATATAACTTTGTTGAAACAACAGCCTTCTCATTTGGATCTGGAGTTGGGTGGCTACTCGCAATCGTTTTATTAAGTGGTTTACGAGAAAAAATGGATAAGAAAAGCGATGTTCCTAAAGGCTTAGCGGGCAAAGGAATTGCCTTTATTACCTTAGGGATTTTGGCTTTAGCATTCGTAGGATTCACTGGAGTAGCAACTTAAAATAAGGAGGAAACAACATGAACCCATTTATACCAATTATCATCATCGGTGTTTTGTTAATCATCACAGGGATTTTAATTTTAGCAGATCGACTCCTTGGGTCAACCGGTGAAAAAATATTAAGTGTTAATAACTCGAAAAAATTTAATATACGTGGCGAAACCACCATTTTAGACGCCTTAAGTGCACAAAAGATATTTGTTCCCTCAGCATGTGGTGGGAAAGCTAACTGCGGCGTTTGTAAAGTTCAAGTCAATGAAGGGGGCGGAGACATTAAACCAACAGAAGAACCGTGGTTAAGTGAAGCCGACCGTAAAAACAATGTGCGCTTATCCTGTCAAATAAAAGTTCGTGGTGAAGTTAAAGTTTCTATTCCTGAGAGTATGCTTTCAGCGGAAGAATTTACCAGTAAAGTATCGCATATGGAAGATTTAACTCACGATATTAAGTTGACGCGATTTAAACTAATTGATCCGCCTAAAATGGACTTTAGGCCAGGGCAATATTGTCAAATAAAAGTGCCTGGAATAGAAACGGTTAGAGCCTATTCAATCGCTGGAGATGCTAAGAAAAAAGATCAAGTTGAATTTATCGTCCGTTATGTTCCTAAAGGCGAAGCAACAACGTTTGTCCATAAGGCGATGGAGAGCGGAGATAACATTACCATTACCGGACCTTATGGAGACTTTTACTTAAGAGATAACAATAAACCTGCCGTGTTCATTGCGGGTGGGTCTGGAAAAGCCCCTATTCGTTCAATTTTATTTCAACTAAGAGATATGGGATTTCCACGTAAAGTAAAATATTTCTTTGGTGCAAAAAGTAAAAAAGATTTATATTATACTGAAGAAATGCGAGCTTTAGAAAAAGAATTTGATAATTTCGAATATATTCCAGCTTTATCACACCCTGAAGCGTCTGATAACTGGAAAGGGAAGACTGGGTTAATCACCGATGTGTTAGATGAATCAATCGGTGATCTTAAAGATCATGAAGCCTACCTTTGTGGATCGCCTGGGATGTTAGATGCTTGTATAAAAGTGCTGGAAAAACACGATATACCAGACGACAGTGTATTCTTTGATAAATTCTCATAATAAAGTAGATAAATCCAGTTTAGTAATAAGCTGGATTTATTTTTATAATCGAGGCAAGCCATGCTATAATAATAGTAATATTTTTGGAGGCGAATAAATGATGAATACGGTAAAAGAACTTAATAAAATGCTTGAAAATAGTGAAATAACAGCGGAAGCATTAGTCAAAGAATCTATCAATACCATTAGAACCCATAATCCTAAACTCAATGCCCTTGGTGATTTAAACCACCATGCGGTGATTGAAGCCAAAGCTTTAGATTTAGAACAATCCTTAACAGGGAGAAGAAGCCTGTTGCATGGGATTCCCATTTTAATTAAAGACAATATTTTAACGCACGATTCGATGCGTACAACCGTAAATGCGCGTGCGTTTAAAAACTTTTACGCACCATACGACGCCACATTGGTCAAAAAACTACGGGAAGCGGGTGCGATTATTTTAGCAAAAGCATCCTTGAGTGAATTTGCTTATTACATGAGTAATACAACCATGCCTTCAGGGTATGGCTCGTTATTTAAACAAGTGATTCACCCTTACGATAAAGCATTAGACCCCCTTGGGTCTTCAACGGGCTCTGCAGTTGGCGTTGCGGCGGGGTTTGCGCCTATTTCAATTGGAACGGAAACAAATGGCTCGTTAATTTCACCTGCAACTGCGAATTCAATTGTAAGCATTAAACCTACAGTAGGCTTAGTCTCTAGATATGGTATTTTTCCAGTGAGTTCGCTTCAAGATACTGCAGGCCCAATGGCTCAAACAGTTAAAGATTGTGCGATTGGACTCGATATTATCAAGGGAAAAGATGACCATGATGCATTCACGAGAATGCAGCCTTCAGAAAATGAATCGTATAGTGAAGCGTGTGAAGGCTCTATAAAAGGATTGAAAATAGGACTGTTAAATTTTAAGTCTCATGACGCCAAAGATGAAGAAAAAGCGTTACAACAAGAAGCGGTTCGTGTTTTAGAAGCTGAAGGGGCTACGGTAAAAAACATTATCCATCCATATGATTTACCGGATAATACTAAAACCTTATCTCCAGAGTTTAAGCGAGATATGAATGTCTTTTTACAAACCATTCGGTCGCATACAGATATTCATAGTCTTAGCGATTTAATTAACGAAAACTTTAGTACAAGTAAATTAAATTTAAAGCACGGTCAAGGTCGATTTATAGAAGCGCAAGGCGCTGATATTCGCTTACACGATGAAGCTTATTTAAACGCTAAAGCCCAAACCGAAAAATCTATAGACAACTTTTTAACATTATTTAAAACCCACGATGTTGACGTTTTAATGACGTCTAAAATTACTGGATATGCCCCAGTAGGTGGGATGCCTGTCATCACTGTACCAGCTAAAGCACTGACGGATAAAAAACCGATTAGTATGGTGTTTATAGGAAAGCATTTTAGCGAAGCCTTATTGTGTAATATCGCTTCGAGTTATGAAGCAAAAACCGCTAAGCGTATTCCACCTAAATTGAACTAAATTTTACCGATTAAAAAAATGGGTTTAAATTGTTGTTCATCCGTACTATAATGTTAATCATGTGAAAGGATGATTTACTATGCAAAAAAAGATTACCATGATTGGACTATTAACCCTTTTCAGTCTCGTTTTAATGGCTTGTAATGGAGATTCCACTTATGAAGTTACGTTTTACGATTATGATGGAACAGAATTAAAAACTGAATCGGTTGAAGCGTTGGAAGATGCAACACCCCCTGACAATCCGCACAAAGAAGGGGGTCAATTTTCAGGGTGGGATGAATCCTATACAGCTGTCGAATCCGATATCACCGTAACAGCATTGTACGATGGAGTAGAAGAAATCATTGAACGAATAAAAGGGAGTGATTACTACTATGAAACATATGATGCTTATATTGATGGCGACCTTTATCAAACATCAACGTTAAAAATTTTAGAAGATGCTTTATATTTAAATGTTTTTAACGTAGGCGAACACGAACAAGAAGTTTATATTACTGAGCGTGAAGAAAACACTTATTACGAAGAGGTTGTTCATCCTCAAGCCGGGTGTTCTATTGAATCTAATATAGATCGTTTAGCGTATATAAATATTAGAAGGAACTTGCCGAACCATCGGTATCTTCATAATAATTTAGAGGAATCATGGTTTGAGCGTGAAGGCGTTACATATACATTAAAAGAAGCGCATTATAGCGAATTAGAACCCCTTTTTGGGGGATCACTTGATCAATATACGTTAAAGGTTCATGAAGATAGTGTAGAGATGAATGTAACATTTGTTGAAGAAGATACTAAGTATAATCAAGTTATTGTGTTTAAAGATAACGATACCATTGAAATTGATCTTGATGGACTTTATGCGTGTGATTATAAAGTATATGATGATTTTGAATATATTGAAACCCAAGACGGCATCATTATTAATAAGTATATTGGCAGTGATAGCGTTGTAGAAATTCCTGAAACTATCGATGATAGTGCGGTTAAACAAATTGGATTCTTTGCCTTTGCAGGACTCGATAATATATCTAAAATTATTTTACCAGATTCATTAGAAACCATTGGACCTTGGGCGTTTTCAGGCATGGACGCGTTAGAAAAAATATATATCCCTTCTAGCACTCATCAAATAGATGAGTATGCTTTTAGAAGCTCAAGTGAGGTGACGCTCCATATAGCGAGTGATGCCCCACACGAAAATTGGCATGAAGATTACAAAGAAGAAGCGACTGAAACGATTTTTAATTATACGTTTGACGCAGATGATTTTTTAGAATAATAAAGGAGCCAGGCATTAGCCGAACAAAATGAGTATATTGGATATCGAAAATTTACATTTCACCTACGGGGATACTCCCCTTTATCAAGGCGCAGATATGCGCCTTTTTGAAGGTGAACATGTTGTATTAGTTGGCCCAAATGGAAGTGGAAAATCAACACTGCTAAGACTGATGGAAGGCGCTTTATCGCCAGATCAAGGGACAATTACTTGGCAAAACAAAAAAAGTGTAGGCTATTTAGACCAATATCAAAAACTTGATGAAGAAGCGTATGTAAAAAAATATCTTTATACCGTATTTTTAGAATTGTTTGAACAAGAAAAACATATGGAGTCGCTGTATGAAAAAGTCGCTACTTCAGATCCTTCCACCCAAACAAAACTACTAAATAGCGCTTCAAGAATAGGAGAAACGCTCATCGAAAATGACTTTTATGCGATTAAAAGTAAAGTGGGCTCTATTATTCATGGCTTAGGCTTGTCAAGCGACGTTTTGGAAATGAAAATAAAACAACTATCCAATGGTATGCGTGCGAAAATCATTCTTGGTAAATTATTATTAGAAGAAGCCGATGTTTTATTATTAGACGAACCTACCAACTTTTTAGATATTAAACATATTGAGTGGTTAGTAAAATTTTTGAATGAATACTCAAAAACCTTTATTGTGGTCACGCATTTAGAGCAATTTGCTAAAAATATTGCTCGGAGTGTTATTGCGATTGAAAACAAAATGCTCTCTAGATATAAAGGAAATTACGCTTTTTATTTAAAGGAACGCGAATTGAGAGAAGCGCAACATTCTAAAGCTTTTACTCAACAACAAAAATTCATTAAAAAAACCGAAGATTTTATTCAAAAAAACATCACACGAGCAAAAACGTCAAAACGCGCTCAATCTAGACGTAAAATGTTAAATCGAATAGATAAAATATCAAGACCAAAAACACAAAAACACTATCATTTTGCGTTTCCAATTGGAAAAGCGTCCGGAAAAGAAATTTTAACTGTAGATAACTTAGAAATAGGGTACTCTGAATCCTTAGTTGACCCTTTAGATATAGAAATACTCAAACAACAAAACGTGGTAATCACTGGAGAAAATGGCATTGGAAAATCAACGCTATTAAAGACCTTACTAGGAATCCTTCCTAGTCTTGGGGGAACATATAAATGGTCCGATACGGTAAATCTTAGTTATTTTGAACAAGATTCTACCTTAGAAGGCGATTTAACCCCTTTCTCTATTGTCCATAATGCATATCCTTTTTTTACCAAAAAAAACATTATGGATCTATTAGCGTCTCACGGCATCAACTATGAAATTGCGAACCGTAAAATAAGTACTTTATCTGGCGGTGAAAAAGCCAAAACAAGACTAGCGTTATTACGCCACGAAAAATCGAATGTACTAATTTTAGATGAACCGACCAATCATTTAGATGTAAATGCTAAAGAAGCTTTAAAAGAAGCACTTAATGAGTATAATGGAACAATCATATTAGTAAGTCATGAACCTGAATTTTATAATGCAGTATGTGATTATGAGATCACCTTATATAGTTAAAAAAATTCCAGCTTATGTAATAATAAGCTGGAATTTTTTAGTTAATCGAATTTAGAATAATCAATGCCTTCAAAGGTTTCAAAAAAATCTTGTTTAATAAATTGGTAGTTGCCCCATCTAATATTAGGCGTTTCAATCTTGAAATTATCTTTTGATCCACTTAAAGTCCATAAGTAGTTTTCTTCCCCGATTTCATCTGTATAATCAATTTGGGCAACGACATCAAATATATTTTGTTCCCATTCAACATCAAAACGGGTTAATTCAACCGAATCGTCCTCAAGAACCTCAGAAGATGGGAATATTTCCAAAACTTCAACTAGATAATCAACCGCATGTGGGACATCCCCAGTAGTATATTGGATTCTTTCATAAATATCATCACCATCGCATTCAGTCGACGTAATCCCACAGTTTTCGTAAGAATAAGCAATATCATCATCCACATACATATAATTAAAAATTATTGGATTATCTTCATCTGTAACATCAGAAATTCGAATGAATACATTGAAATCTTCGTTTCTATGGATTTCCATGAATAGTTTTTGAACAATTTCTCCATCTTGTTCAAGCGGAATCTCGTTATAATAACTTATGTTTTCCCAATACGTTACATCTTCCACTAATGTATTTTTAAGTTCGGTAACAGTCTCAAAATCATACGACTCCTCATTACTACATGCAGTTAAAGTAAAGATTGTAAGTGCCAAAAGTAAGACTAATAAAGTTTTTTGATTCATAGTTTTCACCTTTTTTTCTATATTTATTATTGACACTACTATATAGTGCCAAAAAACGAATGTCAATATATCAGTTAAATATATCTTGACTCTACATTTTTTTGAGTTTTACTTACAAACGGTTGAATTTGATATTTAATGTTGCTATACTTTATAAGGTATTCGGGATGTGGCGCAGTTTGGTAGCGCGCTTGGCTGGGGGTCAAGTGGTCGCAGGTTCAAATCCTGTCATCCCGACCAACGTAGAATATAATGGAGAATTGCGTTTGCAATTCTCCATATTTTTATTTATCACCGTTTTCATGGTCTTTTCCATAATGTAGCGTAAGTTGTGGAAAGGGAATTTCTATCTCTTCGCGATCAAGAATTTCTTTAATTCTTTGTCGTAATTGACGTTGAACACCATATTGGGTCATGCTTTGAACTTGAGCCACCACTCTTAAGTTTACACCGCTATCTGCAAGTGATTGAACTCCAAGAACTCTAGGTGCTTCAAGAAGCTCAGGAATTTCTTGTTTCATTGCGGGGAGTTCTTTAGTAAGTAATTCGATCGTTTTTTTAACGTCTTCTTTATAAGCGATTGAAAAGTCTGCAATCGCTAAACTTTCACTAACAGAGAAATTTGACACAGGATCAATACTTCCGTTATTGAAAATTTTAATTTCACCTTTAAAATCACGTACCTTAGTAGTTTTTAATCCAATATCTATGACTTCACCCATAAATCCTTGAACTTCTATCCAATCTCCAACATCAAAATGATGTTCGAATATAATGAAAAATCCACTAATTAAATCATTGATGAATTTTTGAGCACCAAGCCCAATTACCAGTCCTGCAATTCCTAAACCGGTTAAGGCTGGACCAACATTTAATCCCCAAATCGATAAAACCACTAATAAAGTAATGATAACAATAATGTATTTCGCTACACTCATCATTATCTTAGCAATAGTTTTTTTACGTCTTTGATTAGGACTTTCTTTTATACCAACCCGTTGTAATGAATACATGAGTATTTTTAAAAACATTAATGAAACAAATAAAGTAATACCGGTACCAACGAACTTAGGTAAATTATTTTCTAGATACTCTACAAAATTATCTGAAAATTCATTTACCCAAAAGAAGATATCATATCCCCATATATATAAGGTTGCGATAACCCCAGTAATAATTATTAACAATAATAATATAAAACTCATAATGATTGCCTTATTAGAAATCGTTTTTTTCCATTTTTCCAAAACAACTTTCTGCAAAACAATAAAGCCAATGATAAAACCAACTATTAAACCAGTTGATACAATTGAATATAATAAAGAGTTTATTAACATAAAATCACGTCCTAATGAATTCAAAGTCAAATATATTCTATCATATCTTTGTTTTAAACCAAGTATCATATTGAACTTTAGCTGTCTTATTGATCATAAAAACAATTAAAATTTACTATTTACTAACAATCATAAGGTCAAAACATGAAATAAAATTAACCAATAAAGAATAAATACCCCTTTAATCTACGAAATACACTTTACGAGTTGTCTTACTTGATGTATAATAGATATAGTTGATAATTGTATCTATATCGCAAAATGCGTTTCACTCAAGCCATTTTGTATCTCAGTTAATGAAAAAGTTAATCTATTTAAACAGTATTGTATTTTTCATTAAAATCATATATAATTATCCACAAA
The DNA here is from genome assembly GCA_964386055.1 of uncultured Candidatus Izemoplasmatales bacterium. Classification (GTDB taxonomy): domain Bacteria; phylum Bacillota_I; class Bacilli_A; order Izemoplasmatales; family Izemoplasmataceae; genus B1SED10-225. The sequence goes on from CAYLQZ010000013.1 coordinate 40,709, forward strand.
TGAAAATGAAACCCACCCTTAATATCTTAGATACTTAAGCACTGCTTTACATTTTCATAAGTTAATCTTGTATGTAAAACCCTTAAAAGAGGTCTCATCAAAAATGAATGTTGCTTTTTTTAAGGTTTTTCATAAAATAAAACCAATTATAATAAAAAAGGAGAGAGAATTTATGAGTAAGAAATTACTGGCTATATTGTCAGTGTTCGCTCTGGTAACGCTTGTTACTGCTTGCCGCGGTGTCGATGACCCCGAAGGCGTAGAATTAAGCCAAACCGAAGTAGAAGTAGAATACGGAGATTCCGTTACTGTAACTGCTGAAGTTGAACCAGAAGATGCTGAACAAGGAATTGTTTGGTCTAGTGCGGACGAAAGTGTTGTAACCGTTGAAGACGGTGAAATCACTGGTGTTTCATTAGGAAGCACAACTGTTAGAGCTGCTGCAGAAGCAGACGAAGATGTTTATGCTGAGGTGGCTGTTACCGTCGTTTACGAAGGTGACTTGCTTATCACTATTGATGATGAAGATCCTCTAAAAATCCCAGGGGGAGAAGACTACACATTGGATGTAGGGTTAATAACAGAGGATGAAGGAGTAGATTTTTCTGATTTGATTAGCGGAGACATTATTGACTACCTTTCATTCGCAAGTAGCGATGAAGAAGTCTTAACGGTTTCTGAAGATGGTCTCATTACATCAGTTTCCTTAGGAACTGCTACCGTAACGGTATCTTCTGACGAAGCAAGTGGTGAAGCAACAATTTCAGTTGAAATTGTTGAACCAGATGAAGGTTCTGTTGGCGTAACATTAGATGGAGATGCAACAATGGATGAAGAAGCCGTTGAAGTTGAACAATATCTTGATTTTGATTTAATGTTTACTGTTGAGCCTGCTCCGTTTATTGTTTATGAAGATATCACTGTAACTGTTGGTGACGAATCAGTTCTTGCAATGACTGAAGATGAAGGTGTTTATTCATTTGATGCACTTACAAAAGGATCAACAACTATAACAATTAGTGTAGATTCTGACTTGGTTTCTGATCTTGTATTAGATGTAGACGTTGTTGCCCTTGTGCCTCACATCACAGTACCTGATGTATTTGCGGTTCAAGAAGGCGAAACTGATCAAATCTTACCAGCTATCTTACCGGCTGAATACTTAGAGAACTTCGACGAACTTGATTTGGAATTTGTTTCAAGTGACGAGGATGCCTTTACAGTCGATGCAGATGGTAATATTACAGGTGTTTTAGATGGTGAAGAAGCAACACTAACCATTAATGATGTTTCTGATCATCCAGATGATGAAGCGACTGCTGCAAGTGTAGAAGTTACAATCCTAGTGGTTGATACTTTACCTGCAAGTGGATGGCATGATTACTTATTTGCCGCACCTGAACTTAGAGAAACATTATTCGCGCATGCAGAGCGTTACTTACTAGAAACACAGTATGGTGGAATTCCAATGTATGCGAACGCCGGATATAACCTCTATGATGAACGTATTGATTTACCAGTAGATGCATATGTACCAGTAATGGGATTTGGTACAGCACAAGCAACTATTTTACAAGATGACTCTAATGTAATAATGGATGATGACAACCCAGGTAATGAAGGCGACTATACATTCCGTCAAGCGATAACTTCTGATCCAGGGGAATTAAATCATTGGCAATATGATGATTCAATCTCTGCAGATATTTTAACGCTTATGTTAGATTCACTATATTACTTTGATTTCAATGCTGCAATGGATGGTTATGAAGTGCTACCTTCTATGGCATCAGATGATCCACGCATTCCAGCTGAGGCTGAAAGCGAAGTAAGAGCTGGTTTAGAGATTTCTAGAACTTGGCAAATTGACCTTAGAGACGATTTAGAATGGTTCTTCCATCCAGACTTTGATGCTGAAGGATTATCAACTACAATTGATGCTCATGATTTTGTAGACACTTATGAAATTGCTATGGAAGAAGGATGGTTCCGCGCAACTTCTGGTGGTGAAGACTTTACTTCTGCACCTCAAGAAATCGTGAATGCACAAGCCTTTATTGATGGCGACGATGAAGTTGATTTTGAAGACGTAGGAATCAAAGCTTTAGATGACTACACAATCGAGTTTAACTTTGTTGAAAATATGTCTGATTGGACAGTCAAATACTGGTTATCTTCATTCGTTACATCACCAATCCATATTGAAATGTATGAACAATTAGGCGATGACTATGCAACAGATGCTGAAACATTCCCAGCACACGGTCGTAACTACTTAGAATTCTATCAACCGGACCAAGTGTATCGTTTGAGAGAAAATCCAAACTTCCATGCAC
>CAYLQZ010000014.1:0-43022 GCA_964386055.1 uncultured Candidatus Izemoplasmatales bacterium
GTTTTTACTCGCTCTTTTATTACTCTTCTTCAAATGAAGATTCAAAATAATTAAATACCTCTGAAAATCCCGCATTCGGACCAAATATTTCTGGAAAATCATCTTTTAATTGACTGAAATCATTGTAATTTTCATCTGTGCCAAAATATCCGTATGTATTATGAATACCTGCATCGGACTCAACAGTAAATGAATGATCATAAATATTATTAGCAATATCGATTGTATTATAATTAGAAGTTCCGCTATATATCATATGAAAATTTTGGCCTGTAAAGTCACGGTGATTCTTATTGGAAATATCAAAATCTAAATCGCCTTGTACGATTATAGTCAATGCGCCATCATCATCCCCATTCGGGTTGATTTCTGTATCTTTTGAATTATTAATGATAAAGTCACCGGATATAACAAGGAGTCCAGATCCGTTAATTTCGTGAACGGTCTCAAGGGTTAAATCCCCATCATCAACAACCATAATATACCCGCCAAAACCAAATCCGCCGCCTCTACCTCCACCTGGAGGATTAATAAGTGCTTCGCCTTCAATTTTAACGTTATCTTCTAAATCTCCGCCTCGACCTGAAAAATATTCATCTTTGACTACTTCTTCGCAATCAACATCACAATCTAAATCAGCATAATCTTGGAAATCATTAATTAAATAATCAAAATAATTATCCAAATCATTCGTATCGTATTGATCTTCAAACGTTATTTCATCTTCCGTAAGTTCAATGATTAGATTTCTAGTTACTGTGACATTATTTGACCTTTGATACGTCACAGTATATTTGCGTGTGTTTTCATCGTCTAAAGAAGATTCGTCCGCTACATTAATTTCTAAGACCGGATCATGCGTATTGTTCAAATCAGATGCTAGATAATACTCTTTAATTATCTCATTATGTATGGCTTGAATATTATCTAATTCTTCGCTTTCTAAAATATCAAAATCTTCAAAAGTTTGAATGTTTTCCTCATATATGTACATGCGAATCTCTTGTAAGACCGATTGAATCATCGTTCTAGCAAACGTTCTTTCATCATCCGTAGTAACTGTCGAACTTGTTCTCGTTGCAACATTATACGTTTGCGCAGAAATCGTTGTTAAACTAAGCGAAAGCAAAGCAATCACAATAATTGCCGTAGTTAAAATACTTCCGGTTTGATTTCGTAATAATTTTTTCATAAACTCACCTCTTTTTATGGTACAAAAATACTCGTTGTATAGGGTCGATCAGGCATTGAGTTCCCTGATTGTAATGTGTAGGATAACATTAAATCAAAATCGATATACGATGAAAGACATAAACTCATAAAATTCTCTATATCAAATGTCTCATATAAATAATTATCTAAATTATATAATTCCCTTTCACAATCTATTTCCTCGTCATTTGAGCGTAAAGAAATACTACTGCCTTCAATAACATTTACTGGGGCAGTCAATATGATGCCCGTAGGATTATTTTTAAAAGCCCCTATCGTATTATCTAATTCATTTTCAATAAACTCTCCGATAACGTCATCAGAATTTTCTTCTGCTGTCTCTCGTTCGTAAAAATAGAGGGTATCATAATAAATTGTTTCGTTCACCGTAGACAAATAAATGATATCGATTCTAAAATTTTCTCGTTCTAAAACAAATGTACCGCTATCGTCTAAAATATTTGGTTCAAATTCCTTCGTAATTAAGATAACTTCCCCTTCATATCCAGTTGGCTGGATTAGAGTTGAATAAGAAGTATCGCCCATTCTATCTTGAATAATTTGTGTCATTTCAAACATTTCTTGGTCTAATCTGTTGGTATATTCGATTGCGTTTCTTGTAAAAATAACACTAGACATAATGCTCATTAACATCATAAGTACTATACTCCCAACTGATAAAGTAATAAGCATTTCTATAATGGTTAATCCTTTATTGTTCAAACGCATTATGGTCTCACCTCAATTCGCGGCGTTATGAGACCGTGACGAACCAATGTTTGATTAGGGCCATATTCAATCCAAACAACAACTCTAAAAATTCTAATATTAATTCCTTCAGAGATATTTGATTTAATAATATTTTTAACTTCATCTGGTAAATCACTATCATCAATTTCCGCTTTAAAGGCTTCTTCGTCTTCAACCGCAAACGGATAAAGATATACCTTAATGTTGTCTTCTCCAAATTCAAAATCATTTACGTTTGTATCAAAAATATGTTCACACGATTGGCGATTACTCGGATACGTTACGATATCTTCATTAATCGGATTAAAACCCTCTTTTAAGTCTGAACACCCTTCTGAAAAAGAATAGGGTGTATAAGACGTCTCTTTACTTAAATTATTTTCTAAGTCATTAAAATCAAGATTTTGAAATCCTTGTATTGTTTGTGATGCCTTAGATGAGGCAGTAGACCGATCAATCATTGATGCATTGACCCGAAAATTTCCAGTTAAAGCAGTAAGCGTAGGAACAATAACGAGCGAAACCAATAAAATAATGGCAAACAACTCGACAAGCGTTACCCCTTTTTCATTATTCATCTCACCACCCACTTTCAACCGTATTTTACCATATTTTGGCACATCATACAATTTAAAGCTTACTTTTATCTTAAGTTACAATGTATAAAGTTTAAGAAAAGGCCCTTTTTTATAAAAGGCCTATTATTCTAAATACAATCACAATCAAAAAGATCGTGAATACTGAAAAGCCTGTTGAAAAAATGACGACTTGTGAAGCGAAGGTTTCATCGCCGTTTAAGCCTTTGGTCACGGCGACACTACTTACCGCAACGCTCGAAGCGAAGATTCCAATTAAGGCCGCAATAGACCCACTAAACTGCACGTAATCTCGGAGTAACATTCCTAAAATAATAACCAGTAATGGCACCAAGATCGCGCGGCCTAAAACGGAAACCATTAAAGGCTTTTTAATTGCGGTGATGCGGTTCAGTTCAAACTGCGCCCCAATCGCGATCAAGGCCATTGGCGTCGCGGTCATGCTTAAGAGATTAAACGTTTCATAGACAATTACGGGGCTTTGAGGCGGTAAATTAAGTCCTTCGATTAAAGCGTAAGCGACGCCGCCTAGGAATACAGCGATCATTAAGGGGTTTTTAAGCGTTGTAAAGGCTAAATCTTTCAGGTGGAGTTTTTCATCTTTTTTTACTTGCCATAATTTAAATGTCATAATCGATAAGAGGTTGGTAATAGGGATGAGCACTGCGTTTAAGATGATAATCATTTGGACCGTTTCATCGCCACCAAGGCGCAGGGCTAAGGGAATCCCAATTAATGTGAAATTGCCTCTAAAAAACGCTTGGGTTACGACGGGTTTATACGACGCATCGGTGGTTAAGCTTTTGGCGATAAGCAAGCCCATAAGCGCGATTGAGAAAACCGCAAAAACAGCAAACCCAACAACATCCCAGCGAATCGTGGAAAAATCCCCGATGCCGATAAAGGTTGTGATGATTAACGCCGGCAAGGCAATTGTAAAGACGTAAGTGTTAAGCTGGTCGACAAAGCGACGGTCAATTAACCGACTACGCCGCATCATATATCCTATAAACGCCATTAACAACAAAGGCATTAAGGCGTTAAACGCAAACATAAAATGATTCATAAAAAAACTCCTTATAGGGATGATATTTATTTATTATATAGAACTCACTGGCGTTTGTCTATGATAATAAAAATCAGTTTACACAGGGTAAATGTGTAAACTGATTGAAGTTATTTGTTTAAAGATTCTTGATAGTCTTTGTAAGACACAATTGGGCTTCGAGCTGCTAAGGCTTCATCTAAGCGTCTTACTGGCGTATCATACGGTGCGTTTTTAAGCATGGATGGATCGTCTTTCGCTTCTTTGGCAATGCGGCGCATAATGTCGATGAACTCATCTAAAGTTTGTTTGGATTCGTTTTCAACGGGTTCGATCATCATCGTTTCTTTAAACATGAGCGGGAAATAGACCGTTGGTGGATGCATGCCAAAATCTAATAACCGTTTGGCGATGTCCAGTGCTTTAACTTGGATGCTTTCATCGGCTAAGCCGTCGAAGACAAATTCATGCTTGCAGACGCCTTTGATTGGGAGTTTATAAACATCTTTTAAGCTTTCTTTAACGTAGTTCGCGTTTAAGACGCTTAATTTTGCGATTTGAGGTAAGTTTTCTTTTCCGTTTGTAAGGAGATAACTATAGGCCCGTATTACAACCCCCATGTTGCCATAAAAGTGCGAGATTTGACCGATGGTATCTTCGTTTGAATAATCAATCAAATATAAATCGCCAGCTTTTCTTACAACCGGGGCAGGCAAGTATTTTTTCAAGCGTTTCGTTACGCCAACAGGCCCACTACCTGGACCGCCACCCCCATGTGGGGTAGAAAAGGTTTTATGTAAGTTAATATGCATAATATCAAAGCCCATATCCCCAGGGCGTGCCATGCCTAAGATTGGGTTTAAATTGGCGCCATCATAGTAAAGCAGTCCGCCTGCGTCATGAATAATCTTTTGGATTTCTAAAATGTCTTTTTCAAACATGCCAACCGTATTGGGGTTAGTCAACATGATCCCGGCAGTTTTATCGTCGACAACGGTTTTTAAATCATCGATATTAACGGTTCCATCGGCGTTAGATTTCACTTCAACGCTGTTAAAGCCTGCGACCGATGCACTGGCTGGATTCGTCCCATGAGCCGAATCAGGCACGATGATATTGGTGCGTTTTAAGTCTTGATTATCTTTATGATATTTCTTTATAATCATTAACCCCACGAGTTCCCCGTGAGCGCCAGCGTAAGGGTTTAATGAGTAAGTATCTAAGCCGCTTATTTCACTGAGCATTCTTTGGGTATCGTAATAAATTTTTAATAACCCTTGGGTCGTTTCCACTGGTTGATATGGATGGATTTGACTAAAGGCTTCTAAGGCTGCCATATCTTGATTGATTTTTGGGTTATACTTCATGGTGCATGAGCCTAAGGGATAAAATCCTGTCTCAATCCCATGGTTTTTAAAGCTTACGTTGGTGTAGTGTCTGACGACATCGAATTCAGACACTTCTGGAAGATTTGGACAATCACTGCGTTTTAATTCATCGTCTAAACTGTAGTCTCTAATCTCACTTTTCGGTAAAGAATAGCCAATTCTACCAGGCTTTGAACGTTCAAAAATCGTCTCTTTATAATACATTTTAAAGCCCCCCCAGTATACGAATTAAGGTATCCATTTCTTCTTTGGTCCGTTTTTCAGTCACCGCAAAGGTGACTAAGCCTTTTTTATCGGGATCAAAAATACTTTGATCGAGTGGCCCTAACATACCATGTTTTTGAAGTTTATGGCTTATTAGATCATAATCAACCGTGGTTTTTAAGGTAAATTCTTTAAAGAACGGTTGGTCAAAGGCTTTTTCAAATTGGGGCAGTTTAAGCAACATATCGTGTAAGTAATGCGCGTGGTTATAGGACGTTTGTTGGGCTTCGTAAAGTCCTTTTTTCCCCATCGTTGAAAGATAAATTGTCACAAACAAAGCCATTAATGATTGGTTTGAACAAATATTAGAGTTGGCTTTTTCACGTCTAATGTGTTGTTCTCTTGCTTGTAAGGTTAAGACGTATGCGCGTTTGCCATCGACGTCTTTTGTGACCCCACAAATACGGCCCGGCATTTTACGCATATGTTTTTTAAGCGTTGCCATGTAGCCGATATAAGGCCCACCATACGACAAGGGAACGCCTAGAGATTGCGCTTCGCCTACGGCAATATCAGCGCCATAATCATACGGCGTTTTTAAATGCGATAAGGTTGAAGGGTCTTGATTGATAATGAAAAGCCCTTTATGCGCTTTAATCACATCAGAAAAGCCTTCGTAATTTTCGATATTTCCATAAACGTTGGGACTTTGCACAATCACACCCGCAACGTCTTCTCCCATCTTTTCTTTTAAATCCGCAAGCGAAGTAACGCCATCATCATGTTTGATGAGAGTAAGGGTAATATTTTGGGGTTCAGCGTAGGTTTTTAAAACCGCAAATATATTAGGGTTTACCGTTTCACTGACTAAAATCTCGCTTTGTTTGCGGCGAATCGCGTTGGCCATAAACATCGCTTCAGCCGTCGCAGTGGCCCCATCATACATACTGGCATTTGAAACTTCCATGCCCGTTAGTTGCGTTATCATGCTTTGGTATTCAAAAATATATTGTAGCGTTCCTTGCGATACTTCGGGTTGATACGGTGTATAGGCGGTTAAAAATTCTTGACGGTTGATCATATGGTTAATAATACTTGGCGTATAGTGATCATACGCTCCAGCGCCCATAAATGGAATGAGTGGTTTATTCATTCCACTTAACAACTTGAAATGTTTGGTCAGTTCAAGTTCACTATGCGCAGAAGGAATATCGAGGGTTTTAAAATCCTTTAAATCACTCGGAACATCCTTATACAAATCATCAATTGAATCAACGCCAATTTTTTTAAGCATCGCATCAATATCGGCTTGCGTGTGTGGCATGTATTTAAACATAAGTGTCCCCCTTGTTATTTGGTAAGTTTTTCGTAATCTTCCGCACTTAATAATGCGTCAATTTGTTTATCATCGTCCATTTCAATTTTGACAATCCAGTTTTCATAAGGATCTTCGTTAATTAATTCAGGGTTATCTTCTAACGCTTCGTTAATTTCGACAATCACGCCGCTAATTGGAGCGTTGATATCAGACGCAGCTTTGACGCTTTCAATGGTAGCGTATTCTTCCCCTTTTGTAACTTCATCGCTTTCTTCTGGTAGTTCTACAAAGACAACTTCGCCTAATTCACTTTGGGCAAAATCGGTGATCCCAAGGTACGCGTGTCCGTTTTCTACTTTGACCCATTCGTGTGATTCTGTATAATACAATTCTTTTGGTGTTTTCATAATTTCACTCCTCATTTATTATTTGTTATATAATTTCTTCTTAATTACTTTTGATTGTAACATACGCTTACGTACCTTTACATCTAAAATGGTTTCGCGTTTGTGATACGGTTTATCGATCAGCGCAAGCGCTAAAACTTTATTTAAGGTAGGCGATTTATACCCGGTGGTCACAAATCCGACGCGTTTATTATCTTTAAAGACCTCTGCGCCTTCGCGCACAATGCCTTTATCTAAAATTTCTAAGCCCACCAATCTTCTTGGGACGCCGTTTGCTTTTTGCGTTAATAAGGCCTCTTTTCCAATAAAGTTCGCTTTATCGAATTTAACGGCAAATGAATACCCTGCTTCTAAGGGGGTGATGGTTTCACTAATTTCATGCCCATAAAGCGGAAGCGCGACTTCAAAACGCAAAGTATCTCTTGCGCCTAACCCACACGGGGTTAAGGAATCGTGGCTGATTAAAAGTTTTTTAAATAATCGTTTAATAAGTTCATGTTCACCATATATCTCAAAGCCATCTTCCCCTGTATAGCCGGTTCTTGAAACTAAGAACGGGTTGCCATCAACGTCAAATTCATCAAACGTAAAAAATGTAAGTGTGCTTAAATCATACGCTGTGTGGTGTTGTAAAATACTTTCAGCGAGTGGCCCCTGAAGCGCTAGCTCGCCATAGTTTTTAGATTCATTCATGATGGACACATCAAACGCCGCTTCGTGTTGTTTTAACCACTCATAATCTTTTACCGTATTGGCCGCATTCACGACTAATAAATAGTGTTCATCATTGACCTTATACACTAAAAGATCATCGACCACACCCCCATCATCTTGTAAGAAAAATCCATACACGATTTGGTTAGACGTAAGCGAATGTATAGCATTAGAAAACAGGTAATCTAAAAATTTAGACGCCTCTTTTCCAACGACAGTTATTTCCCCCATATGGGAGACATCGAATACCCCTGCTGATTTTCTAACTGCTTCATGTTCTTCTATAATTGAACTGTATTGGATCGGCATCTGATAGCCTGCAAACTCAACCATTTTAGCGCCGAGTTTTATATGATGTTCATAGAGTACCGTTTTTTTCATCAAACCATCCTTTCTTGGGCAAGTTTGAAAGCCCTAACAATTTCTAATTATATCGCATTTTATTGTGTTAATCAAGCGCATTTCCGTGCTTTTAATTCTTCTAAATAACCACCCGCTTTTTAAAAAAAATATGAATTAAACCGAAAAGGCTTTAAAGCTATATGTTTCATGATAAAATAGAAATGCCTGAGGGGGTGTTTTGCATGCAAATGCAAAAGAAAAATGCACTTGTAATTACACTAGTTTATAGTGGGTTTGGGGTAAGTTGGATTTTGCTTTCTGATTGGTTTTTTTATAGGATTTATGATGGCATAGAAGATTTTGTTTACTTCTCCGTCATAAAGGGACTTTTATTTGTTTTACTTTCTACACTAATACTATTTAGCGCGCTTAGTGTCTATTTAAATAGACACCAAGAAAAGATGGAAAAATTCAGTGCAGTATTGGATAAACAAGATAGCTATGAACGCTTCTATGAAAACCAAAAAACCCTATTAATCAACATTATTAAAAAAGCGCCAGTTCCACAAATTTTGCATACAGAAGATCAACAATTTTTAGCCGTGAGTTTGAGCCTTGAAAAGATAAGTGGCTATACGTTAAAAGAAATCCCGTCGATTGGGAGTTGGGTAAAGCATTTGTATCCAAATGACCCTGATACTTTTATGAATCACGCGAAAAAACTATACGATATTGACGATGTTATTGATGAAGGGCCTACCAAACTTATATCCAAACAAGGTGCCCCCTTTTATTTACATTGGCATACAGCCTTTGTTGGCTATAATGAACGGGGACTTAAGATGATGGTATCGACTGGTATCGATATTACTGAACAAAAAACCCGCAAACAAGAGTTAACGCACCTATCTTATATCGATGAATTGAGCGGGCTTTATAACCGAAGATATTTTCAAGAAATTTCAAAACAATATGAAACGCGTGAAAATGTTGCCATTGTTGCGGCCGATATTAATGGGCTGAAATTGGTTAATGATATATTTGGACACAAACAAGGCGATACCTTAATTAAACGGTTTGGGACGGTTCTTCAAACCCATTTCCCTAAACACAGTCATATCGTTAGAATCGGGGGTGATGAATTCATTGTGTTAATAGAAGACTATGCGTCTCACAATATTCAAGCCCTTTGTAATACGGTTAAAGATGCGTTTAAAGAATCCTCAAAAGATTACTTTGCATCGGTCGCATTAGGGGTTTCTGTTAAACAAAAAAGAGAATCAATTAACCAAGGCGTTTCCCGCGCTGAAAATGGGTTATATCACGATAAAATTTACGAGTACCATAAAGATAGCGATCATCTCATCGAAAATATTACCAAAATGATGTTTCGCACGACCGATGAATCAAAAGCCCATATCGAACAATTAAAGGCTTATGCGTCCCCATTAAAAAAAGCACTTAATCTCTCTAAAGATAAGTGCGATGAACTCGATCAACTTATAGAGCTTCATGATGTAGGAAAAGTAAGTATTGATAGCGCAATTTTTGAAAAACAAGGTCCCTTGAATCCTGAAGAGAAAAACCATATGATGCGTCATAGTGAAATAGGCTATAGAATCGCATCGATGCTTCCAAAATTAAAAAGTGTCGCTTATCCTATATTAACCCATCATGAAAATCTTGATGGCAGTGGGTATCCCTTAGGGTTAGAAGGCGATGCCATTCCTTTAACGTCGCGCATTTTTAGAGTCTTAGATACTTATAGCACCATGATTAGCAATACCTCTAATGGCGATTCTGTATCAAAGGAAGAGGCGTATCAATTTATCACTTATAATAGCGGCGCGTTATTTGATGAAACCATCGTGAACGCTTTCGTTGAGACACTGAAAGAAAAATGGGCATAAAAAAAATACCAGCGGTCGGACTCGAACCGACACGGAGAAACCCCCATCAGATTTTGAGTCTGACGCGTCTACCAATTCCGCCACGCTGGCAATGAATTAAATTATAACAAACTTCCAAAAAAAAAGAAACATTTATTGTTTCTTTTTTTGTGCCGTTTTTGCTTCATAGTACGCCTCGTTATATTCACAGTTAAACGTATCAATAATCCGTTCTAAGTGACGCACCGTATAAATTCTTGCTAAATCTTCATCTTTATTGACAATGGCTGAATAAATATCTTTATGCTCATCCACACGATCATAAGAATTATCCTGTTTAGTCACCGTGTTGTAATTGGTTCTCAAGGTCTTTTGTAAGACATCCCAAATAATTAAATGAATGTTGTGTAAAAAGCGATTCTTTGAATATTTACTGATGAGTAAATGAAACTTCTTATCTAAATCAAAAAAGTCGTATTGGTCGTTAATATCAGTCATATTATCGACAATTTGCCCCAGCTTACGAATGCCGGCATCGGTAATGTTTTTGGCACATAACTGAACGCTTAAAGAATCTAAGGCACGACGAATTTCCATCATTTCTAAATAATCGGTATTGTGCAACAAGGTTGGGGTGAATACTGAAAGATAATTTTCGTTTTTTGGTTTGTTAACGTACGTTCCGCCACCTTTTTTCTTACTGACGAGTCCTATCGCCGATAATTTTTCAATCCCAGCGCGCACTGAGACACGTGAGACTTGTAAAATCTCTCCTAGTTTTGCTTCGCTTGGCAGTCTTTCCCCGGGTTTAATTTCTCCGCTTATGACGAGTTCTTCTATATAGTCATACACCTTTTGGGATTTACTTTTTTTACGCATTTGGTTCACCTCTACTTGTTTTAAATATATAATACATAAATCATAGTTATAATACAACTATTTCGCAATTATTTCAAGGAAAAGGCCTTCATTTCGAAGGCCAATTCACAGTTTATTGCTTTTTGTCAAATTTACAGGTATTAATACCCAATAGTTTATAAAGCCCACACCATGATACTGCGGCGGTAAATCCTAATACCGCTGCTGGAATCAAGAGCCAGTAAAAATACCCTTCTACTAATACCGCAATGACGATGAGGATAATCGCGACAATGTAGCGTACTGCTTGATCAATTTTTCCGACATTATTATCCATTACGACTCACTCCTATTATTACATTTTATTTGGTTGGTTGCTATTTGAATACTGTCCCATACCGGTGAAAACGGGGGTGCATACGCTAAATCCATGCTCGATACTTCAGACGCCGTATTTTGGTTCCAAATGATGGAAGCGAAAATATTGATTCGTCCTTCGATGCCTTTTTCTCCAACCATTTGAGCCCCTAAAATAACGCAACTATCGGGGTCATAAACCACTTTGATATGGATGGGTTTTGCCCCTGGGTAATACCCTGCTTGATTGGCAACTTTAACTGTTTTAGTCGCGTATCTTATCGATGCACTATCCGCTTCTTTTTCTGTTAAACCAGTCTTTGCGACCGTAAGGTCAAACGCTTGTAAAATCGATGATCCAATGACGCCTTTGAACCGTTCGTCGTTGCCACTGATTTGTTCGGCTATAACTCTACCGGCTTTATTGGCATGCGTTCCCAGTGGAATATACGCTTCATGCGTATCTTTTAAACGGTGATAGACCGTCGCGCAGTCACCGGCTGCGTAAATATCTTTACACGACGTCTCATTTTTATCATTGACTAAAACAGCCCCATTTCTAATGCGTTTAAGACTACTTGATTCTAAAAAGGCAGTACTCGGTCTTACCCCGATTGCTTCAATAACGTAATCGACTTCTAAAGTGTCTTCATCTGTATGAAGTGTAATGCTTTGGTCACTCGTCTCATATTCTTTTACAGTTTGATTTAAATGCACGTGAACATGATTCGCTTTGATATGCTTTTCGACATGGTCCATCATATCCCCATCATACCCAGGCAATACTTGTGATTCTCTTTCAACCAAATGCGTTTGGATGCCCATTTCGATTAAATTTTCTACCATTTCAACCCCAATAAACCCTGCGCCTACAACTGCGACACGTTTGGCCGACGCGGTTTGTAGTACGGCTTTTAAATCGCGTCCATCTTCTAATGACGACAGTACCTTGATTCGTTTTGATTCTTTGCCTTTTACCGGCAATCTAATGGCGCTTGCGCCCGTTGAAATAATCAATTTATCATACGTATCTTTAAACGTTTTTTGGGTTTTTAAATCTTTAACCGTGATGGTTTTAGAAAATTCGTCTAATTTAATCACTTCATGCGCTATCTTAACGTCAATGCCTTTGGCTTCGAATTCTTTTTTAGTGCGCGCGATTAATTTTTTTTCATCTTTGATGATATCGCTAATGTAATAAGGCATGCCGCATGCCCCATATGATAGATCGCGGCCCTTTTCGTAGACTTGAATCTGAATATCAGGTTGATTACGTTTCAATTTTGAAGCAGCACTCATTCCAGCCGCTACACCACCGATTACAATAACTTTCATAGTCTCAAATCCTTTTTTCATCGATTTTTATTCACCTTAATTTTATCATATTTTAAGGAAATAGAACAGTTTACGCAAAGGAAAAGCATCCACGCGTGGATGCTTTTCGTTAATGAGGTGCTTTGAATTGGTTGGTGTAGAGTTTATAATAATGATTTTTCTTACGAATCAGCGCTTCATGGGTTCCACTTTCGATGATTTTACCGTGTTCTAAGACTAAGATTCTATCGGCATTGATGATGGTCGAAAGTCGATGCGCAATGATGAAGGATGTTCTCCCGTTCATAATGGTTTCAATGGCGCTTTGAATGGTCTTTTCAGTTTCCGTATCCACAGACGACGTGGCTTCATCTAATATTAAGATCGCTGGGTCTGCAATTAAAGCTCTCGCAAAACTAATGAGCTGTTTTTGACCGACGCTTAAACGCGATCCTCCTTCAGAGACTTCTGTAAAGTAGCCGTCTTGAAAGTGCTCTATAAAACTATGTGCCCCAACGAGTTTCGCCGCTTCAATAACGGCTTCGTCCGTCGCTTCTAAATTGCCATAGCGTATGTTTTCTAGAATCGTCCCGCTAAATAATTCTGGGCTCTGTAAGACATACCCTAAATGCGAATGAAGCCAGTGGACGCTTCTCGATTTATAGTCGGCGTTATCGATTAAGATTTTTCCACCCGTTGGTTCATAAAACCGACAAATTAAATTGACAATGGTGCTTTTCCCCGCTCCGGTATGCCCAATTAAGGCAATGCTTTCGCCAGCGTTCACCTTAAGCGAGAAGTTTTCTAATACCGTTTCGCCTTTTTTATACTTAAAAGTGACATCGTCAAAGGTGACATCCCCTTTTAACGGTTCCCAGTTTTCTTTTTTAGGCGCTTCTAAGGTTCCATAATGTTGAATGACTGCGTCACTATCTACAATATCAGGCTCCGCTTCAATTAACGAAACGACTCTTTCGGCGGATGCTTGAGCTTGTTGAAACTGCGCCAAAGAGTTTGCAAGCTGCATGATGGGGTCAAAAAACTGTCCGACATAACTCACAAAAACATACAGTAACCCGATTGTTATAATTTCATTGGAGATGTTGATGCCTCCAAAATAAAATACTAACGCTACCGCTATCGATGCTACAAACATAATGGAAGGAAAATAAAGCGACGCAAAAATAGCGGCTTTTATGCTGTGTTTGCGCATCTTTGAAGTTAAGGCATCAAAATCTTGTGAGTTCGACGATTCTAGTACTAAAGTCTTTGTCGTTTTTGCACCAGTAATGCCTTCGTTAAACGCGCCCGTGATTTTTGAGTTTTGTTTACGAATATCGCGATACGCTTTTAAAATGCGCTTTCTAAAAAACCACGATAAATAAATCAAGGCAGGCAACACGCTTAAGGTAATAAGCGTGAGTTGGACATTTAAAACAAACATCACAACAATGATCATCACCATCATCATCCCGCCCCACGTAATGTCGACAAGGCCCCATGATAAGATATCACTGAGTTGGCGTGAATCAGACGTCATTCGCGCCATAATCCAGCCTGCAGGGGTTCTATCGTAATAGGAAAAGGGCAGTTCTTGAAGTTTTTTAAAGGCTTTTTTTCGTATAATGTAGGCCAATGTATGTTGCATTTTTTCGGCAAAGTAAATAAAGCCAAACACCAACGCTGCGACTGCAATCATATAAAAGACATAAATGCCTATGAATAAAGGGAGTTTAGATAAATCGCCACTCTCTATGATGACATCGATTCCATAACGATTAATCAAAGGATAGGATACATCAGCAACGGCGAGTAAAATCGCTAAAATAATGATGATGAATACGTAGCCTTTTAAAGGCTTCATATAGCTAAATATTTGACGCCATGTGTGGGTGTTTAACGACATGTCTTTAAACGTTTCTTCTTCAAACTGTTGCATCTTAATCCTCCTCCTTTAAATCGTTCGCTAAGTTGTTTTGGTGGTGATACAGTTTAGCGTATAAGCCATCTTCTTCTAATAATGATTCATGCGTTCCTAACGCTTTAATACGTCCATCTTCTAAGACAATAATTTTATCGGCTTCCATCGCCGTGGTAATTCTATGCGTAATGATAAATACCGTTGTGTCTTGCCACTGATTCATTAAAGCTCTTCTGATTTGAATGTCGGTTTCTGTATCCACAGCGCTTAATGAATCATCAAACACTAAAACAGATTTATTTTCCAGCAACATTCTCGCGATTGCCAACCGTTGTTTTTGTCCCCCTGATAACGTCACACCACGTTCCCCTACTAAGGTTTTGTAGCCCGCTTCAAAGCCTTTAATATCATCGTGAACACGGGCGATTGACGCGGCGTTTTCAATTGATGATTTTTTAGCATTACGCTTCATAATGCCAATATTTTCATATACTGACTTAGAATATAAAAAGGGTTCTTGTAAAATGATGCCAACATGGTTTCGTAAATGTTTTTTATTGATGGTGCTAATAGGATGTCCATCGATGAAAATGGTCCCTTCTTTATTATCTAATAGACGAACCAATAAGTTCATAAGGGTAGATTTTCCACTCCCCGTTCTTCCGATGACCGCTAACGTTTCACCGGGGTTCACTTCAAAGCTAATATTCTTAAGCAATGGCTTCGTATCATCGTCAAACTGAAAGCCGACATTGTCAAATTGAATGTGGCCTTTAATATTAGGACAAAACGTTGAATCCTCTTTATGTTCGCTATCGTTGGCCATAATCTCATCGATACGGTCTAAAGCAACGGAGGTTTTCCCAAAATCGCCAATTAAACGCCCGAGTTGACGCAAAGGCCAGACAATCATTCCTAAAAGCGCTAAAAAGGCAATGAATTCCCCGGGAGACATTGCGCCCTCAACGGTATAATAAATTCCAAACGATGCGGTCAACGTATATTGCAAGAAAATCATAAAATCAGTGCTTGACCAAAATAATGCCATTAAGGTAGATAAGCGAATGCTTTCGTCTTTAAAAGTCTTTGAGGTTTGATCAAACTTATCAATCTCAAATAATTCATTTTGAAAGGCTTTAACCACACGCGACCCATGCACATTTTCCTGAACCGTATTGGTCATTTTTCCTTCCGCTTTTTCCACTTCTTCGAACACATTGCGCACTTTAATAAAATATAGTGTTGCACTAATAAATATAATCGGCGTCATAATTAATGAAATAAGCGTCATTTCGATATTCATTTGAACCATCTGAAATACCGCAAACCCCATCAAAAACATTAACCGTAACACATCGACCAATTGTTCACTAATAAACCGTCTAAAGGTATCAACATCGGTCGTTGTTCGTTGAATTAAATCCCCAGTTTCAGCCTTAGAATGATAAGTAAACGATAAATCTTGGATTGTATCGTATAACGTATTACGCATTTTATAAGTCACATTTTCTCCAAAATGTGCGATAAAGAACCGTTGAAAAAACGCAAAAACTAATCGAATCAGTGTCACAAGAATACTCATCACCGCAACTAAAATTAGCGTATGGGATAAGGTATCCCCAGCTAAGAAATACACAATCACAGCTGGGAGGGCACTCGCTTGATCGCCAAAGATGGTATCGATAATGTGTTGGGTAAATAAAGGCGTAAGCGTCATTAAATATTGTGCCAATACTAAAAATATAAAGCCTATAAAGTATAGATGAATATTGCCTTTCATCCATTTTAAAAATTGTTTTAATCGTTTCATAGATTCACCTCTTTTGTCCATTAAAAAAATCCTTCTCATCAAAGATAGAAGGATTTAATATGCATTAAATATAGATTCTTTAGGCCCATGCCTAAAAGATACACGCTTCTTCTTTTGAGTGTGTTGTATTATTCTTTTTCATCTTAATGCAGCTTCTTTTAGTCATAGTAGCACCTAATTTCTGTCAAGATTTTTTGCTTTACATTTAAAACATTATCATAGAGATTTTATAAATACAATGCTTTTTTATAAAAAAAAGCTAAAATGGGGGATTTTTCCCATTTTAGCTGATTTCAAATTGCGCTTTATATAGATTATAGTAAAATCCTTTGTTTTGGATTAATGCATCATGATCGCCTTGTTCAATTAAAGCTCCGTTATGGATGACTAAAATTTTATCGGCTTCACGGATCGTTTGTAAGCGATGGGCAATCACAATTGAGGTTCTCCCTTGCATTAAGGTTTTCATACTTTCTTGAATTTTTGATTCTGTACGGGTATCGATATTAGACGTCGCTTCATCTAGTATTAAAAGATTGGGGTTATTTAATAACGTTCGTGCAATCGATATTAATTGTCTTTCCCCTTGAGAGAAGTTTTGGCCTCCTTCATAGACTTCAGTTTCATAGCCTTTAGGCAATTTCGTTATAAAGTCATGCGCATTGGCCATTGTAGAGGCAGTAATAACTGCGTCTTTATTCGCTTCTAAATCGCCATAATGAATGTTTTCAAACACCGTTCCTTTGAAGAGGTGGGTATCTTGAAGCACAATGCCGATTTTTTTTCTTAAGGCGTCTTTTTGATAATCAACGATATTAATATCGTCAACTTTAATGGCGCCTTTTTGAATATCATAAAACCGGTTTAATAATTTAATGGTAGTCGTTTTTCCACCGCCTGTTGGACCAACAATGGCGATGACTTCCCCTTGTTTAGCTGTAAAGTTAATATCTTTTAAAACGTAGTTATCGCCTTCATAAGCAAACGATACGTTTTCAAATGCTAATTTACCTTCTAAGTGATCGATGGCTTTTTGGCCATCGTTTTCATATTCACTATCGGCATCGATGAGTTCAAATACCCGCTCCGCCCCTGCAACTCCTTGCATTAAAGCATTAAATAATTGGGCTAAGTTGGATATGGGCATAATGAATTGTCTTGAATACTGAGATACCCCAGCAATCTGACCGATGGAAACGAGTGAGGTTGTTAAATATAGTAAAGCCCCTACTGCGATGACGCTTAAGAATATTAAATTATTCATAAAATGAATAAAGGGCCAGATTAATCCTGAAAAGAACTGGGCGATAAAGCCTGCGCGCTTTAGTTTGTCGTTTTCATCGCGAAATTCTTCGGTAATAGGCGCTTCTTGATTATAAAGCTTCACAGTTTTTAATCCACTCACGCTCTCTTCGATCATTCCGTTTAATGAAGCGAGGTGGATTTGTTGTTCTTTAAAGCCTTTTCTAGTTTTTTTCGATATTTTAATCGTGAATAAAATCATGATTGGAATATACACTATAACGACTAGGCCTAACGCCCAGTTTAACCAAAACATCAAGACAAAGGCGCCGATTAAAATAATTGAAGAGTTAATGACTTCTAATATCGTGTTGCCTAAAGAATTAGAAATCAGTTCCATATCATTTGATATACGGCTAACAATATCGCCTGAACCCTTTTCATCGTAATATTCTACCGGAGCTTTCATAAGTTTATCAAACGCTTCTTTACGAAGTTGTTTCACAACGTTTTGGGAAATACGTACCATGATGAAACGTGAGAAAAAGCGGACAAAGCTTCCAAATATTGCTAAGCCCAGCATCAAGACAACAATGCGGTAAATCCCACTTGGATCAAAGTTATCACTAAAGTTTTCAATATCGATATAAGCATCAATACTATTGGCAAACAGCATCGGGATATAAAGCGTCGCGAAGGTGGCGGCCATTAAGGTAATAACAATAAGAATAAAGGCGTACTTATAAATTCCCATGTAAGAGAGTAACCGGAAAATTGTTTCTCTGATTTTTTTAGGTTTCGCACCGACATTAGGCGTACCGCTTCTTATGCCACCGCCTTTGAAGTTTTTAGGGTCAGTCGGGTCTATTTCTTGTTTAAGTTTTTCTTTTAATTCTTGTTTTGAAAGGATTTTTTTATTCGACACCGTAGCCACCTCCATTTCCTAACTGAGAAGCAGCAATCTCTTGGTAGGTTTTTGATTCTTTCATTAAGGTTTGATGATCCCCAAACCCATCTAATTTCCCATCATTGCTTAATACTAAAATCTTATCGAGTTTCTTCACCGTTGAGACTTTTTGTGATATTAAAAGCAAAGTAGGGCTAAAACTTAAGGTATCAATATGCGTTAAAATCTTTTGTTCACTCTCAGCATCAACGGCACTGGTCGCATCATCAAAGATTAAAATAGAAGGCGTTTTAATCATAGCACGCGCAATAGAAAGCCGTTGTTTTTGTCCGCCTGAAAGGTTTGAACCTTTTGAGCGGATTAAATAGTTGAAGCCCTCGTCTTGTTCATTGATGAAATCATAAAGTAAAGCCTGTTTTGAACTGGCCTCTAACGTATCTAATTGGGCATCGGCTTTTCCTTGACGTATATTGGTCGCAATCGAACCACTAAAAATCGTGGCATTTTGAGTAACATACCCGATTTGGTCTCTTAAATGTTTGATGTCAATCTCTTTAACATCAATGCCATCGAGTTTAACGGTCCCTTTTTTTACATCATAAAGGCGGGGGATTAAATACGTTAGTGATGATTTCCCACTCCCTGTAGACCCGATTATCCCAATTTTTTCCCCTGACTTGATAGAAAAATTTACATCTTCTATCGCCATATTCCCGTTAGCGCCATAGCCAAACGAAACGTGATTAAAATCTATGGTTCCTTTAAGCTTTGGCGTTTTGCCATTATCAGGGTTTATAATATCAATATCTACATTAAAGATTTCATTGATCCGTGCGGCAGATACATTGGCTCTCGAAAGGAAAATCATAATCATCGCAAACATCATCAATCCTACTAAGATTTGCATACTATAATTTTGAAACGCCATAATAACCCCAATTTGAGCGTTTCCATTCGTCATTAATTGTCCGATATTCAAATAATAAGCCGCCACCAGTAAGATTCCGGCAATTCCCATATTAAAGATGAATTGGATAACAGGCTCCGCAAACGCCATGACCGTTTCAGCCCCAGAGTTTACGCTTCTATATTGTTCATTATCTTTTTCAAAGCGCTCACGCTCGTAATCTTGAGACACAAACGATTTTATTACTTGGGGGGCACTCGCTGTTTCTAACACGGTATTATTTAAATCATCCAAAGCATACTGGACTTTCTTAAAACGCGGATACGCAAAAAACATAATAATTAATATACTAATAATTAAAATGGGCATGGTTACATAAAACACTTGAGATAAAAGTAAAGATGTTTGAAGCGCTAAAATTAATCCAACAATGATCATTAAAGGCGCTCGAATGACAATGCGTAACATCATAGTAAAAAACATTTGAACGCGCAAAACATCGTTAGTAGCGTTAGTGATGAGTCTTGATTGTTTAAACTCATCAACATTTTTAAAACTAAGCGACTGAATTTTTCTAAATAAATCCAATCGTAAATTCGCCGAAGCGTATTGGGAGATATATTGACTCGTATAGGTATTAATAATACCACTAAGAATACCGGCAAAGGCAATCCCTAACATGAACATAGCGGTTTGAATAATGCGGGTAAAGTCTCTAGCTGGTAAGTAAACATCGATAATATCAATGATTAAAAACGGAATATAAAAACTAGCAAAAACTTGAATAATCATAGTAATAATCGCAATCAATAAAAACCAAGGATAGGCTTTAGCATATTTAATAAGTTTAAATATTTCTTTCATGGGGTTAAAACTCCTTTGCTCCGTGTCTTAATAAGTCACAGTAAAATGAAAAATCTTCATAGGCTTCTTCGTAAGTCGATTTTTCTGAAATAATTTTATGGATTAACTGAAATTTTAAGTGAGAAATCAAACGGAGTAATTTCAGTTGTTTTTCATAGGAAAATTTATCGATATGTTCTTTATTTAAGCGTTTTAAACTCTCTTCATGAAATTTACTTTTCCGTTTTTGAAAGAGATCAATATTAATTCCAATCATTTGGCGTTCTTTAAAGAATTTGCGCATTAATTCATAATAATCTGTTGTTTTTAAAAACTGGTAATCAGAATGAAAACTCTCTTTAAAAAAGTCAAAAACATTTAAATGGGGAAGCGTCTCTAACCGTTCATAGATATACCCTTCATATTCTTTAATGGTTTGTTCAAATAAATATTGATATAAATCTTCTAAATCTTCAAAGTACTGATAAAAACTTCCTCTAGGAATCCCAACCGTCTTCACAATTAAAGAAATCGTTACTTTATTGTAAGGATTATTTAAAAAGACACTTAAAGCTTCTTTTTCAATGGTATTCCGCTTCCCCTGTGGTAAATTATAGAATGTTTTTTTAGGCATGGTATCGCTCCTTTTATGACATCATGTCATGCTGTATGGTAAAAATAAAACCTACTTGAGTAGGCTTTATTCTGTTCTTGGTGTGCCATCAGCTTTAAATATAGTGTAGCTTAAATTCTCTGATTTTGCAAAATCAATGGCTTCTTTTTGATATTGGAACACGCGATACGCTTTTTTCGAGTCTTCCTCAATTACTTGCCATCCTTTAGCATGTTTTTTAATGTGGTAGTGTTTTTCTTCTTCGCCATCAGAAGGTTTATCTACTGATGCAGGCTTTTCTTCTTTTTTTGGCGCCTCTTCAGGTTTAGGTTTTTCTTGAATAGATTCTTCTTTTTCCGTCTTCGGCACCGGTTCAGATTCTGTTTTATATTCAGGTTTTTCTTGTTCTACCGATTTATCTTCTTTAACGGTCTCAACATTTTTTAACCCTTTTTCAACATCATCCAACGACACATCTTGTGACTCTTCTTGTGGTGCTGCCTTTGGTTTTACAATTTCCTCTTCTTTTTTCTTCTTACCAAACAAACGCTTTAAAATTCCCATTATCAACCCTCATTTCATATTTTTTTTAATTAAAAATGAAACTTTTCAAGACCTATAATATCATAGCAATATAAAAAAGGCAATTATTCACCCTTTAAAATGTCTAAATCAAGGGATTTTATAAAGGTGTATTTTTTTAGTTTGTTTGCTGACTATTTTGGTTCGTCAACACACTAACTGTGTCTTCAAAGCTTAGTGCCTTATAAAAATAATAGCCTTGTACATAATCGATTCCAAGCGATTTAACAAAATCAAATTCCGCTTTGGTTTCTACGCCTTCGCAAATAACTTCTAACTCAAACTCACGCGCTAAATTAACCATTGATCGAATTAATTTTTTATTAGATTCTGAATGAATTAAATCTTGTACAAACGATTTATCTATTTTTATACGGTCGAGAGGATTTTTAGAAAGCCTGTACATACTTGAGTAGCCGCTTCCAAAATCATCAATCGCTACCTTCAATCCGATTTTTCTTAATGTTTTAATAAAGGAAAATTCGTTTTCTAACTTATCAGGATCGGCGGTTTCTGTAAATTCTATGACGATTTCTTTAGGATCGACGTGATATTTTTTTAACATTTTATGTAAATAGGTAATGAATGTTTTATCATGAATTTCACTACTCGATATATTGACTGCTAAAAACTCAAACTTTAAGTTTTGTTTTTTTAATGCTTGATATGTTTCAAAACTTTTTTTAACCACGTATTTATCAATTTTTTCTATTAAATTGAATCGTTCTGCATATTCAATAATTTGGGCTGGAAAAATCATTTTATGTTTATCTTCATAACGTAAAAGCGATTCAAAGCCTACGACTTTTTGACTTTCTGTCTTCACAATAGGCTGGAATTGCATGTAAAATGACTCATCAAATAAAGCTTTTTTAATTACTTGGTACATTTCAAATGCGTTATGGTGTTCTGATTTTAAGTTTTCACTATATTCCACCATTTTATCTTTTCCAATGGTTTTAGCCTTTTCTAAAGCCAACTCACTACGGTATAAACAATCGTGATAACGTAAGGAGTTATCTTTAATTTGATACGTTCCGATAGATACCGTAATGGTTAACGGCTGTGATTCAATGAAATAAGCTTCTTTTAATTTTTTTAATAATTGCTTAGTAAAATCTCGCATTTCATCTTCACTTTTATCAAGCAGCATTATAAAGCGATCAGAATGGACTCTAAATACATTATCGCTTAAACTTAACAGTCTTGACGCGAATTCTACTAAGATACGATTGGCAGTATTATATCCGAAAATATCATTATAGTTTTTAAAGTTATCAATGTTTATATAAAAAAATGTAACATCTTTATCTTGTTTTAAGACTAAGTCGCTAAAGTTTTTTTCAAGATATTCACTTTTGTGAATCCCTGTTAAGGCGTCCACGTATAAAAGTTTTCTTGTGTTTTTTAGCGTAATTGTACGTATCACACCAAATACAATCAGTGCGATGATAATAATCGCACTGATTGTGATTATCGGATTAATCCATGTTACTAGCCACTCGGTAATCGAGGATAGTATTTGTGTCAATATTCGCATCATGTCACCTCAAATTTATTTTATTGCTTAAATATTGTCTGGGTCTGGGAAAAACTTACGTCCCCGGTTAAGTTTATTAATTTCTTTATACTCTTCTTCCGTTAGTTCAACATCGAAAAGGTCAATGTTTTCTTCTATTCGATTGGGCGTTACGGACTTAGGAATGACAATAATATCGCGGTCTAATAAATATTTAAGGGCAATCTGCGGAACGCTTTTATCGTATTTTTTTGCGATTTTTTGCATGGTTTCATTTTCTAATAATTTATTTATTTCATGAGATGCAAGTGGGGCATATGCTTGTAAGTAAATGCCGTTTTTCATACAAAATTCTTGCAGCTTATGGTGTTGTAAATAGACATGACATTCGACTTGATTTACTTGCGGAATAATCTCAGCAGTTTCAAACAAATGTTCTAAATGATGGAAATTAAAGTTTGAAACGCCAATTGAGCGGGTGTACCCATCCAAATATAACTCTTCTAATGCTTGGTAGCTATCTGCCGTTAACTCATAGCTTTGTGGCCAATGAATAAGATATAAATCAACATAATCTAACCCAAGTGCATTTAAAGATTTCATAAACGCGCGTTTAGCTTTTAAATACCCTTGATCAGAATTGAATAGTTTGGTTGTCACAAATAATTCCTCACGAGGAATATTAGAATCTTTAATTGCTTGACCGACTTCTTCTTCATTGCCATAAATTGAGGCTGTATCGATGTGACGATACCCTTTCTTTAAAGCATGCAGCGTCGCTTCATACGCTTCTTTTTCTTTTGCTCTAAATGTTCCTAATCCTATTTGCGGGATACTGACTCCGTTATTAAGTTTAATGTGGTTCATGTAATAAACACTCCTTTGATAGTTTTATATTTCCCTTTTTAGTTATAGAGTATATGTGAACTGAGTTCATTTTATCATACTCGTTATTGTGATGATATGCCCAAATATTAATTGACTTTCTTTATGTAGGTTTTTTTTCTTTGATTGGATCGGTATTTTCAGCGTGGGTTTCTTGATTCTCAACAGGCGCCTCTTTGGGTGATTCTTTCGCTGATTTAGGCGTTTCATTTACCGATTTAGGGTCTGTTTTTTCTTTTTTAATATTTGGAGGGTCTTGTGTGGTTTGTTCCTCTTCCACCACGGATAAATCACTTACATTTTCTTGTGCTTCTACTGTTTTACTACCCGCATCTTTAGACTGAGCTTTTTTAGTTTTATATTTATGTAGCAGCCGTTTCGCCCAGCCAATAAGTAAAAGCCCATCAAAATACAGCATATAAAACGGCAACAAGACGTAGTTTAGTCCATGATGGGAAACATACGGTCGAATTGCGACGAAGGTTGCTAAGGGTAATGTAATCACAAATACAACGTTCCACACACTAAACCCGTTTAGTATACTATCGGCTATGACGTAGCCATAAAACGCATGGAAGGCGATTAAGAATAATAGTAACCTTCTAAACCCTACTAATCGTGATTTGACTTTCATCCGTTCAAACCAAAATCCTATAAACGCATGGTGAGACATTAAAGGTTCATGTCTATAAATGGTATTATCTTGTTTGATATGAACAATGCTAACATTACGTTTTGCGATGGTATCTTCAAAGTCTTCAGATTGATGAAACACCATATCATGACAGCCTGTTAATTCATATGTGCTTCTTTTTACCGCGTAAAAGGCATAATTCACCATGTCTGCTTCAAGGTTCATATCTCTGAAGATATCGATAAATAATCGATACCCTTGTTTTTGATCGCGAAATGGCAAGGTCTCTTTAATGGTATAAACTTGGTGTTCAACTAAATTGTTTGCCATATGATCAATGGTTTTAAAGTTATCAAATACAAAAGTGCTATCCATAAACAATAAGAATTCATTGGTAGCGTGTTTATAGCCTTGATTATATGCAGTAGATAAAAACGGCGTTGCTTTTATATACGCAGCTTTATCAAGTTCACAATCAACTTCTACAATCGTTAAGTCTTTATCATTCATGTCCCCCATAGCGTTATTAATGCTTACAAAAATAAACTGATGCTTAGAGTGTTTTGATTTTTCAATTAAGGTTTCTAAATTTTCAGTATATCTTCTGACCGCTACGATAATTGAAAAATGATGTTCGTTTTTATAAAACACCAATCCTTGTGGTTGGTACTTTATAAAATGGTCCGCAACAACTAAAAATGCTAAGATAAACAATAAAAAAATCATATCTCTCCCCCTTTAACAACTTAATTATACTATTATTCAAAGTGAGGCGCAAACATATCTAATAAAAAACCTCGCTGAAAAGCGAGGCTTCTTTTTTATTGGTCTTGATATTGTAATTTATATAAGTAGAAATAGTGTCCTTTTTGTTTAAGCAATTCTTGATGGGACCCTTGTTCAAGAATTTCACCTTGTTGCAGAACAATAATTTTATCAACATGCTGAATCGTTGAAAGTCTGTGGGCAACAATTAACATGGTCCCAATATTCATCATCTTTTTAAGGGATTCTTGTATCAGTTCTTCAGTTTCTGTATCGATGTTCGCTGTAGCTTCATCTAAAATCATAATATTAGGTTTATGGACTAACGTTCTTGCAAAACTAATTAGCTGGCGTTGTCCTGCTGAATAGTTATTCCCACGTTCACGAACTGGTTCATCGTATCGGTTTGGTAACTTGTCAATAAATTTATCAGCGTTAACGTATTCACATGCTTCTTTAACATCTTCATCCGTAATCGTTTCATCTCTTAAGGTAATGTTCGATTTAATGCTTCCGCTAAACATAAAGACATCTTGCAACATCTGTCCAATATGGCTTCTTAACGATGAAATTTTAATGGTAGTAATGTCTATGCCATCGAGTAAAATTTGACCGTGTTGAATATCATAATCGCGTGTTAACAGCGATAAGATGGTGGTTTTTCCTGCCCCAGTTGCGCCGACAAAAGCAACGCTTTCTTTAGGCGCAACTTTAAAGCTAACCCCTTTTAATACCCATTCGTCTTCGATATAACGGAACCACACATCACGAAATTCTATTTCGCCTTTAACTTCATCCATTTCAATGGCATCCGGTTCGTTTAATACTTTAGGATGCTCATCTAAAATCGCGAATATCCGTTCACTTGACGCAAAGGCAGATTGCACAATGTTAAACTGTTCAGCGAGCTGCTGGATTGGTTCAAAGAACCGTCTTAAGTAGTTATAAAAACTCACTAAAATCCCTACGGATAATGTCCCTTGAACGACTTGGTTCCCCCCGTAGTAGAATATAATTATGGTTGAAATCATAAATAACATATACATCGTTGGACGATAAATCGCAAAAACTAACAATTCCCTTAATTCACTTCTTCTAAGTTCGGTATTCTTTTCATTAAACGCTTGATGTTTTTCGGTTTCTTTATTAAAGATTTGAACAACTTTCATTCCTGAGAGATGTTCTGCTAAAAAGCCATTCACTCTAGACATGTTCGCCCGTACTGTACGATACGCTTTTCTTGAAAACCGTCTAAAGATAAATGAGAAAATGATAATGAATGGCGTAATCCCTAAAATTAACAGGGCTAACTCTGCATTCAATACAAACATGGCACTCAAGATCCCAACAATCATTAACAAGTTTCTAAAGACGTTGACAATAACGTTGGTATACATTTCATTTAATGTGTTGGTGTCATTGGCAACACGGGTCACAAGTTTTCCTGTGGGAATTCTTGTAAAGTATTCATAATCTTGTGTTTCCACATGCGTAAACACTTCTTCACGCATGTTATACACAATGGTTTGGCCTGTTTTTTGTAAAATCATAGTTTGCATATATTCAAACCCTGCACTGAGAATAATTGACCCTGCAAAGATGCTTAATACCAATGTTAAATACGTCATATCCACTGGTGGATTAGCTAAAATGTCAATCGAGACTCCGATTAAATACGGTTCAAATAGGGCAAAGATTACGGAAATCACCATTAAGAGGAAGGTCAGTACGAACCATTTTGTATAAGGGATAGCGTAGTGTGCGAGTCTTCTTAGTATTTCTTTATCTGAGTAATTATTCAGTCTATAATCCGTATCGATATCGTACATTATTCCACCTCCACTTCGTTTTCTAGTTGCTGTCTTTCGACTAAATCCTTATAGAATTCACAACGTTGTTCTAATTCTTCATGCGTTCCAACATCAAGGACTTCGCCTTCATCGATGACGACAATCTTATCGGCGTTTTTCACCGTTGAAATACGGTGCGCAATCATGATGGTTGTTTTTCCTTGTCTAAGTTTTCTTAAGTTTTTAAGAATTTTTTCTTCGGTAGAGGTATCTACAGCACTAACCGAATCATCCATAATTAAAATCGGGGGATTCTTAGCGAGCGCTCTTGCGATACTTACCCGCTGTTTTTGACCACCTGATAAGGTGACGCCTCGTTCACCGATGATGGTGTTATAACCACGTTTGAATTGAACAATATTATCATGAACATCCGATAATCTTGCCATTTCCTCAATATGGGGCATTTCACGTTCTTCATCGCTTAACCCTAAACCGATATTGTTTTTAATGGTATCTGAGAATAAGAACCCATCTTGGGGGACATATCCAATATTTTCTCTAATTTGTTTAAACGGCAGTCTCATAATATCGATGCCATCGATTTTAAGTTGGTTTTCTTCTAAGTTATAGAGTCTAAGTAGTAAATCAACAATACTGGTTTTACCACTCCCTGTACGCCCTAATATACCTACCATTTCCCCTGATTTAATACTAAAGCTTATATCCTTTAAGACATGACCTTCTTCGTCTTTTGCATCTGGGTATTTAAAGTTAAGATGATTAAATTCAATATCGCCTTTAATGGCTTCAATATCAACCGTGTTTTCATCGACAATATCCACGGGTTCGTCTAAAATCGCTTCAACACGTTGTAACGATGCGCGGCCTCTTGAACGAACATTAATGATCATAGAAATTGCCATCATTGGCCAAATTAACATCCCAAAGTATGATAAGAAGGCTACTAAGTCACCGATGGTAAAGGGATCATCTGTCCCAGCGGTAACTTGAACCAAATTGGTTCCATACGCAATCATTAAAACAAAAACAAGCGACACAATAGCTCTAACAACTACTTGAAGGGTCATCTGCATGCGGACAAATCGAATATTTTTATCGCGTGTGTTTCTATTTTGTTTTAAAAAGTGTTTAATTTCATGTTGTTCTTTAACAAACGCTTTAATAACCGTAATTCCAGATAAAGATTCCTGAACATTATCGCTTAAGTCTTCAAATGCTTTTTGAGCATCGCGAAAACGCATCCGCATTTTGTTTCCTAAGATGATTCCTGCTGTGGCAATCAAGACTAATGGTAAAACTAAAATAAGCGTCATGCGGGCATCTATTGAAAACATTCTCCAAAATACCAGTCCGCCTAAGAATACCATGTCAACAAACATAATCATCCCTGGCCCTAGTGCGCGTCGAATGGCTTCTATATCATTGATAAAAAGCGCCATCAATCCGCCGACTTTCTTTTCAGAATAAAAACGGTTAGAAAGCTTTAATGCATGGGTAAACATATCATTTCTAACCTCAAACGCAACCCGTCTAGAGGCCCCCATGATTCCAATTCTCCAAGTGAAACGTCCCGCCACAATTAATACCGAGATAATAACTAAAGTAAATATAATATCAGAAATAATATTCACAATTTCAGTTTCGGTATACTCTCCAGCTCGAAAGGCTTCTAAATCATCCACTAATTGTCCTATAATAAGTGGGACTTCTAGTTGAGCCAAGTCAACAATAAGGAGCGCAATAACACCAATAATAAATAAATGCGCAAATTTTAAATAATACTTGTTAATTGACTTTGAAAAAATCATAAAATTACACCTTTCCTATCTTATCAAATATCGTTTTAAGCTGGGCTAATTCAGCTTCTTCTAATCGTGCAAAGATTTTTTTCATCGCACGATCACTTTCTAACGTGTTGGTTCTTGCGAGTAACTTACCTCGTTGACTTAATGTAATATTATACACTCTCGCATCATCCGTACATTGTTTACGAACAATGACACCGGTTTGTTCAAACTTTCTCAACATTTCTGTCACTGTAGGTTTAGCCAACTCAAACATCTCAGCCAACTCACTCATTGTGACTGATTCATGTATATCAATGGCTTTTAAATACTTAAAGTGTCGTTCTTTGAGCCCTTTTAAGTCAAGTTCTTCATAAACTTCCTTACAGGAATCAAAATACATTTTTAAAAATGCGTTGAAAGAGGTCCGAAACGTCTCTTTATTCATCTACTCACCTCTTAGTTAGTTAGGGTTTACCTAAGTAATTATACTTATTTATGACAAATTGTCAATACATCCACAAAAAAAAGGCTGTGAAAATGATTTCACAGCCTAAATATTACCGTCTTTTTCTAATTATCACGCCGATAACCCCAATGATTGGGATGGGGATAAAAACCCACCAATTATTGTTTATGAATGAATCATCATCCTCTATTTCCCGTACCGTAATTAAAGAGGTTACGGGCATCGTTTCTCCTTTTTCATTACTCAGTTCTACGGTATATTCGTAAGTTCCAGCGGTAGACTCATTGCCCTCGTACGCATTATCTAATACCACTATTCCAATTGGATCAAACGCTTTAATATCCTCGTTTTTCAGTAAGTGGTCAAATATCGTATTCTCCTGTAAAACTAATCCTGATTGTACCATGATTTCATTGTCAACCATAAAAACCGGTGCCACATCATCTATCGTTTCAATGATTAATCTCGCTTCTCCAGTATTCCCTGATTCATCATCAATTTTAAATGAAATCATATAGGTTCCTATATCGTTAAAATCTCTTAAACTGTACTCGTTAGTGTCGATATAAATATCGTCTATATTAAGTGTATCACTGTTATCATTCACGATAATGGATGATTTAAAATCGGCTAAATCAAATTGATCGCTATAAGAAATCGTCAGATATTGGCTTGGCAAGACAATATCAGGTTTAATATCATCGCTGATGGTAAACACTATCGTTTTATCCGCACGATTGCCTGAACAATCACTGGCTTCAAATGTGATGTCATATTGTCCTTTTTCGGTTAAATCGCCATTGGTTGCGTTATTACTAATCTTAAACTCGATATCGTTTGAAGCGGTATAGTCATCACTAATGACATAATAATCTAATAATGCGTTAATATCATCGTAAGGATCACTTAAAACCATTTCTATTTCACTTGGGCCATCAATTACTGGCGGTGTATCATCTATGACTTCGATGGTTACGGTATGATTCATCACATTTTTAGAACTATCTTCTACTTCAAATTCTACCGTATAACTTCCAAGGGTTTGTTTGTTGTCGCTATAAGAATCACTTATAATCTTAAATTCATTGATTACCCCATCGTAATCATCTTCAAAACTAAAGTTAGTCTCTATGATGTCGTTAATGGCCTTTTGATCGTCGTGCTTTAATGCTATTTGCGCAGGGCCATTAATTACGGGTGGAATCTGGTCGATCACTTTCACCGTTAATTCAAAATGCGCTGTATTTCCTGAAGTATCACTGACTTCATAAACCACTAAGTAGTCCCCTAATTGTCCTTGATTAGGAGAATATGTATCACTCAAAACCGTGATATCATTCGTTAAATCACCGTCGACTTCATCGCTTGCGGTGATATGACTTCCAATTAAAGACTCTGGATTAATTGGCGCATCATAACTGACATAATACGATCCTTCACCACTGATTTCAGGAACCGTCTCATCAACTTCCGCTATAAACGGTTCATAAGGGCGTTCTTCACTGCCTTCAACTAACATAAAGACGTTATCCATCCCAAAGTAGCGACCGAGTTGATCCCCTTTTAAATGAATTTCAACTTCATTGCCTTGTCCGCTTTCAAATGTACATGTATTATTATTTGAAGTGGCACTTGTTTCACAGCCTTTTGGGGGCTGTTTTGTGTCTGAAACGACGTATTCTCCATTCACAATAATATCAACACCTTGAATCAACCCATAGTCATACTGAAGCGTGTAGGTTTTCCCTGGTTCAATTGGCAGGGGCGTGTGCGTGTAAATTTCATCGTTGGTTGAAGAAAAATACGCTAAATTTGCTAAGTTATTTCCTGCTGGTTCTCTGTCCATAGCATTTAACGATACGGTACATATTCCGATCATTAATACTACCAATCCTTTTAAAACTATTTTCACTTTCATCACCTCACCCATATAATTCTAAAGATGAGGCTTTTTTTCTTTTTCTTTATTTTGAAAAAATCAAAATGCTTGTTATACTTAAAGTAACCTTTCACGGTTAAAAATTTAAGGAGGTTTTTCATGGAATACACAATCGCAAGACATTATCCACATCAAATTTTAAGCGAAGACAGTGATCCAAAAGTTACTCTTTACATGGCTACACACCGTGACCCTACACAAAATGAAGCGGACAGAATACGCTTTGGCAATCTTTTAAAAGATTTAGAAGGGAAACTTAAAAAAACATCAGCCCCTCAACAATCAAAAATGATCATGCAAACGTTAACGGACTTAAAGGATGACAGAACGCTTTGGAATCAAAGATTAGACGGACTTTGTGTTTTCATTAATGACACTCAGTGTGTCGTTTATATTCTTTCCAATCCACCAAGGGATATGGCGATTGTTGGACAAAGATTTCATACAAAACCTTTATTACGAGACTTCCAAGGCCTTGATGAATACCAAATCCTCGCTTTAAGCGCAAAAGAATTTACACTTTATGAAGGAAATAAATCAGGCTTTAGACAAATGCTTCGCAAACCAGACGAACCAAGAACCATTGGGGATTTTTTAGGAAAAGAATTTAGTGAATCCTATTTAGCGCAAGGCTCTTATGGTGGCGTTGGGGGGTCTCCGATGTTCCACGGGCACAAATCCAAAAAAGATGAAATTGACAAAGATATTGAACGCTACTTAAAATTGGTTGACAAACACGTTAAAGACCATTACTCTACCATTTCAAAAAAACCCTTAATTTTATTTGCCTTACCTGAGTACCATTCCTTTTTTGAAACCCGTTCGAATAATCCGTACTTACTTAAACACGGCATTAAAGAATCGCCAAACGAAGTCACGGATACAACGATAAAGAAAAAGGCTTGGAAGATTATTGAACCACACTATGAAAAAAGGATTGATAAATTAAAAGACCAATACACTAAAGCACTCCAAAAAGACCGAGCGGATTATAATTTAAACACCATCGCAAAAGCGGCGGTGAATGGCAGAATTGATACCATTTTAATTGAAGCCTTCCGCGTCATTCCAGGAAGAATTGATACCCATAATGGATTGTTAATTCAACGCAACAAAGCTCAAACCAAATTCGATGATGCACTCGATGATTTAACGGATATTGTATTAACCAATGGTGGGACTGTCCACGTTATTCCTGAAGAGAATATGCCTAGTGATACAGGGGCAGCCGCAATTTATAGATATTAAGAAGAAAAGCACTTTTGAGCAGTTTGCTCAAAAGTGCTTTTCTATTGTGATGTAATAAAATCAATTATTTGATTGGCTAACGTTTCAGGAAAATCAGTGATAGGGGAATGGGATCCAGTTTTATAGACCACTGACTTAGCGTTTTTTAAAGCGGTTAAAGTTTCTTCAAACATATAACGCGGAATCACTAAGTCGTTTTCACCATAGATACTTAAAACCGGAACGTCAATATCATCAATCGAGCCATCCCCTGGTGCTACACCATTCGGTGTTTTAGCCATATTAAACGTCATTAAAGCCCAATCAATATCTACTAAATTCCTTTGTTTTAACGTTTCTTGAATATTGCGTTCAAATGTCATTTTATCTGGCGTTTGGACATTATAAATCGCAGCTTGCCATATTTGTTTCATTAACTCCACATTTTTTTCTTGCATGGCCTTTAACGCTGGCAAGACTTGAACCGGGTCTAAAGCCATGGCTTCTTTATCGGTATAAAGTTCATGTGTTGGCTCAAAATTTTCATCTTTTGTATAAATAGGATACCCTTTATACGATGCACTTTCTATTAACGTTAACGTTTTAATGTGCGATGGGTATTTACTGGCAAACTTTAAGCCGACTCCTCCACCGGTTGACCACCCTATAATGTGGACTTTTTTGATATTTAATAGATGTAAAAAATCCATTAAATCATCGGTTAAGTCTTCTAACGATTCTATGGGTTTATGATACGTTGAATCCCCAAACCCACGTAAATCTGGAATCAACACATGGTAGTCTTTAAAATACGTTACCAATGGGGCATAATGCACCGAACTACTCATGTTCCCATGAATCATTAAAACAACGTCTTTTTTATCGTTGTGATGTGATTGATAGGCCAATGTTTCATTATTTTGTAGCGTCATAGTTAATTTGTCCATCACGGTCTCCTTACTGGATATCATAGGCTTCACTTGAATCGTAAAAGAAGCCGATGATTGATGTAGTGAATAATGTTGGTTTTTCATACATGCTTGCATGGCCACAATTTTCAAACATTAAAAGTTCCGCATTAGGCATTGCTTCAACTATTTTGCGCTGTTGATACGGTGGCGTTAAAAAATCATATTCAGCC
Source organism: uncultured Candidatus Izemoplasmatales bacterium (assembly GCA_964386055.1). Taxonomy (GTDB): domain Bacteria; phylum Bacillota_I; class Bacilli_A; order Izemoplasmatales; family Izemoplasmataceae; genus B1SED10-225. Next base: position 33,397 of record CAYLQZ010000014.1, read on the forward strand.
GCAACGACCAGTGTTTTTATATTGATAGACTTTAATGCATCTCTAACATCATGCCCTTCAGCAGAGTTTGTCAGTCTTATCATCGCGTTTAAAAACGTTTCGTCACTAAATACTGGCAATAGTTTTTCTTTGCGGTTTTCCATCCACTCAAATTTAGAGGTATAAAAGGTCGGAGCATAAATATAAGGAATCGTTGCGTGATAGTACGCTAACCCATTTTTTGTTTTCGCAATTTCATTCCATCCACGTCCGATATCTCTTAACCAAGCATTCGTATGCGCTGCGGCGTTAAATAACACCATACGTCTAACATATGATGGGTATTTAGCCGCAAACTGCATGGCAATACTTCCGCCATACGAGATTCCAACTAAGTGAATGGAAGATTGTTCTATATGATCAAGTAAGGCCTTTAATAAATCTACTTGAATAGCTTGACCATAGGGCTCTACCATTTTATCACTTAAGCCTTGATCTAAAAAATCAAAGCGAACAATATGAAATAGATTCCCTAGTGATGGCATAAAGGCATCCCAACTTTTGTGTGACATCATAATCCCGTTTAATATTACCAATGTCGGTTTTGTTGGATCCCCATCTAACGTGTAAAATACTTTTTTACCTTGAAACGTCATTGTACTCATTCAATATACCCCAATTTTTTCGCTTCTTCTTTTAATGATACACGAAAATCTGGGTGGGCAATATTTATCAGACGTTCTACACGTTCTTTAATCGATGTGCCTCTTAAATGCGCAACCCCGTATTCAGTAACAATTCTATCAACATCATTTCTTGATAAACTTACCGCTGCGCCTGGTTTAAGGGTTGGCACTATTTTACTAATTGGAGTGCGCTCACCGGTTTTAGGATCTTTTGGACTTGCGGTTGAATAAAGCGTTATAAAACTTCTACCATTTTTAGCACGTTGTGCACCTGTAGCGGTATCGGTTTGTCCACCGGTTCCACTAAATTGCATCGTTCCGATGGATTCAGAAGCGCATTGTCCTGTTAAATCAACTTCAATCGTCGTATTAATCGAGACTTGATTGTCATTTTTGCCGATAATGTAAGGATCATTCACGTAGTTGCCATCGTAAATTCTAACCGCAGGATTATCATCAATAAAATCATAAAGTTCCTGAGTTCCCAAAGCAAAAGCCGCCACCATTTTCCCCGGATGTAAGGATTTTTTACTGTTAGTGATTGCACCAGATTTAAATAGTTTCATAAACCCTGTTGTTAACATTTCAGTATGAACGCCCAAATCTTTTTTATGCATTAAAGCATTGGCAACCGCGTTTGGAATGCCACCAATTCCGAGTTGAATGGTATCTCCATCATGAATTAAATCGGCAATATATTGTCCGATCTTTTTGTCTTTTTCATTGGGTTCAATATCTGGAAGCACAGGTGCCTTATAATCCGCTTCAACAATGTAATCTACATCGTTTTGATGAATTTCTAAATCACCGTGAGTTCTTGGAAAGTTAGGATTAACTTCTAAGATAACCGTTTTTGCTTGCGAAGCCATATGTTTTTCATACACATTCGATAAAGATAGGGAAATATATCCGTGTTTATCAGGCAACGTCGCACTCGCAACAAAAATATCTGGTTTTTTATATTCACTACGTTTCATCCCTGCAAAATGTAGTTGGTTCGGAATAAAAGAAATATTTTTGTTTTTGAAAGCTTTTCTCAAATCTCCTGAGAAAAACCAACTATTAATGGTAAATTTATCCTTATAGGTATCCTCTACCATGAATGGATAAGGATTCGTTGGTAGACAGTTATCGATCGTAACATGATTTATTTTATCGGCAATGGTGTGAAGGGTGTTAAAAAAATCTTGCCCTTCTGAGGCTGCCATCCCTGCAACAATATGATCTTGGTCTTGTACTAAATTTAATGCAGCTTCTATGGTTATTTTTTTAGCCATTTTGTATACTCCTTTCATGATATGCAGGGGCAAGTTTCCTCGCCCCTGTCATGAATGATGAATTAGTTCCCGATAATTTCTTGAATATCTTGAATTTCTCTTACATTGTCCCAGTTATAAACTTCTTCTCCGTCCGTTTCTGTGACAGTTGCAATCAATAATGCCATTGATTGGGTACCAACACGATTACCATCTGTGTAATCTACAATACCACCAAATGGAATTTGAACTGGTTCGCTTTCCATAGCGTCAATATAGCTTTCCCAAGTTAACTCGTCTTCATCAACACGGCGTAAGCCTTCTACAAAGAAATGTCCAGCAATCCAGCCTGCCATGGCGAATGCATTTGCAGACCATTCTTCATCAACGGTTTCGGCAAAGTCCCAATAGGCGTCACTAAATCCGTTTTCGCCATCAGGATCAACAATATCGATCCATGCGTTTGCGTAAAGTGAGAATTGTTCAGATTTAACTTCTTCACTTACATCTTCAATAAATGTTGCATCAGCACTTACATATGATGTGAATACTGGTAATTCGTTCCCAGCGGTATGAAGCGCTTGAATCATAATTTTTGCTGGTTCTTGGTTTGCGGCTGCGATGATAACATCGATGTCGTCATCATTCACTAACGCATTGGCTGCCGCGCTGTAGTCTAAATCTCCGGCATCCACTTGACGGGTAACTAGGTCAATCCCTAAGGCTTCTGCACGTAATTCTACTCCGTTTAAGATTCCTTGTCCTGCGTCATCGTTCGTATACATTACTCCAATGGTATCAACATCATACTCAGCAAATGCACGCGCAACAATAACTTCCCCTTCAGCGTCAAAAATCGGTTGAACTGGGAAACTTGAACGTTCATTTCCGCTTGCTGTTGGGTTAAATAAAGCACTGATTCCGGTTGCGTAGTAAACACGCGGAATTCCAATACCATCTAAATAATCACGGGTTGCCCCAACAGTAGGCGTTCCGAAGTGTCCAACTAATGCGAATACCTCATCTTCTTCTACCAATTCTTGAGTGAAACTCGTTCCTAATTCTGCATTGAACTCATCGTCATAGTGAATGAATTCAATTTGACGTCCAGCAATGCCGCCATCGTCATTAACTCTTTCAAAGTATTTCTCAATCGCATGATTGAAAGGCACTCCAACCCCTGCAAATCCACCTGATGTAGCGGCGGCATTTCCTACATAGATTGTATCATCTGTAACGCCTTGAGTTGCGTCACTTTCAGTGTCACTACATGCTGCTAAGGTAAATACGGTAAGCGATAAAACTAATGCTGTAAATAATTTTTTCATTTTACTTCCTCCTAAGTTTTTAAAAAATTATTTCTATAAATTAATCTGCAACTGCAGATGTGATGCTTATTTTCCTAAATAGGCTTCAATTAAAGCTTCATCCTTAATCAATTTCTCAGCTTTACCTTCTTGGATAATTTTTCCAACTTGTAAAACATACGCATAATTCGCTATTTTTAAGGTTTGAAGCGCGTTTTGTTCAACGATTAACACCGTAATGCCTTTTTGATTCAAGCGATTAATGACTTCAAAAATATCTTTAACTATAAGCGGTGCTAACCCTAAAGATGGTTCATCTAATACAAGTAACTCAGGACTTCGCATTAAGGCGCGCCCAATTGCGAGCATTTGTTGTTCACCACCTGATAAGGTCGCGGATATTTGATCTGAACGCTCTTTTAATACAGGAAAAATATCGTAAACCATTTCTAAATTGACCTTGGCCATTTCAGATGGTTTTAAAGGGACTTCTAAAGTATCAAGATTGTCCTGGTTATTTTCAATGAACCGTTTAATACGTTTTGATCGCGCATGGGTAGGAATATCAGCTATAGGCAATACCGTTTTTTCTACTGTAAACGCGCCAATCATTAAGTTTTCATAGACCGTTAAATCTGAGAATAGTTGTCTTCCTTCAGGCGATTGAACAATGCCGCGTTTGGTAATTTTTTCAGGGGGAATTTTAGTAATATCTTCCCCTTTAAAATATATAGTGCCTTTTTCAGCCGGGATTAGTCCGCTAATTTTTTTAAGTAGCGTCGTTTTTCCAGCTCCATTTGCACCTAATATCGCAACAACACTCCCTTTTTTAACTTCCATTGAAATATCTTTTAACGCTTTAATTGGTCCGTATGAGACATCTAAATCTTGGATATTAAGCAAGGTAGGGTTAATGGTTGTCTGTTTAGTATCCACGCTTAATCATCCTTTCCTAAGTAAGCTTCTTGTACTTCAGGGTGCAATTGAATCTTTTTAGGTGTATCCATCGCAATGAATTTACCAAAATTTATTGCGCATACACGATTACAAATATTCATTACAAATCCCATATCGTGTTCGATTAATAAAATACTAGTGTTATATTCATCGCGAATCTTATAGATTAATGATTCTAACTCGTCGGTTTCAGAATCGTTTAATCCCGCCGCCGGTTCATCTAAGATGATGAGTTGTGGATTCGACATTAAAGTTCTCGCAATCTCAATTTTTTTCCGGATTCCATAAGGTTGCCCACCGGCATATAAATCTTTAATGTGCGTTAAATTCATAAAATCTAAAACGTCTAACGCTTTTTCTCTAATTGCTTTTTCTTCTTTTATTGCAGGAAATCTCAATATATGATGGATAATACCGGTTTTATATTGGTTATGTGCTCCGACTAAAACATTATCCAAAACGCTTAAATCAGGTACTAGTTCTAAATTTTGAAAGGTTCTTGCTATTCCTTTATCGATAACGTTAGTCACATGAATATCTCTAAGGTCAATTTTATTGTTAGTCTTATCGAGCAAAGTGATTTCGCCTTCATAATTTTTATAAAATTGCGTGATGCAGTTAAACACAGTAGTTTTTCCAGCCCCATTCGGACCGATAATCCCGACAATTTCTTTTTCTTTAATGTGAAGACTAAGTGAATCTACCGCTTTTAGTCCACCAAAATTCATAGACACATTTTTCAAGTCTAATAACGTACGTCTTGTATCATTACTCATCTAGGTTCACCTGTTTCTTATCGAGACGTTCTTTCCATTTCGCATATAACTTTTTCACGTCAGTTACAATATAAATTAAGCCGTTAGGATAAAATAAAATAACGAAAATAATTAACAGTCCACCGACAATGTTGTAATCGGCTAAAAAGCCTAAGAAAATTCGAGGAAAGGCATAAATCATAAAGGCCCCAAGAATGGTTCCTGTAATAGATTTAAGTCCTCCAACAACCACAACCGCCACAATGGTTAAAGAAATCATTAAGTCCCAACGGTTATTCGGAACCGTTTGATTCCAAACCGCATACATAACCCCTGAAAGCGCCGCAAAGACTGTCGCAAGGACAAAAGCCATAATACGGTATTTCACAACATTGACGCCCATCGCTTGCGCGGCATTTTGCGAACGTGACATTGCCATAAAGGCTCGACCCGTACGACTTTTTATAACATTATGAATAATAATCATCGACATAACCAACACAATAACAATAATTAAAAATAAGAAGTATCGATCATTGCCAAAGGCATAAGGTACATTTCGGTCTAAAGTGATCGCGCCGCCAAATAATCTAAGCGCGCCTAGTGAAATACCTGTTGCATCCCCAAACACAGACCGAAGCGACGTAAATATAGTATGTAATATTTGCGCAACGAATAGGGTTGTGATAGCTAAATATATTCCTTGAACGCGTAAACTAATTACACCTACTAAGGCGCCAAGCGCCCCTGATATGGTAAGAATTATGATAACTGAAACGATAAAAGGTAACCCTCTTGCATCAGTAAAGGGGAGTGGAATATCAGTCATTAACACCGTAACGCCTAAGGCCCCCACCCCCATAAATCCTGCGGTTGCTAAAGAAATTAGGCCACTAAATCCTAACAAAAGATTAATTCCTAGCGCAGCAATTGCGTAAATCGTCATAATTGCTAGTTGATCATTTGTCGCGCGTCCACCAGGAATAAAACCACTGTAAGGCGCTAAAAATAAGATTGCTAAAATGACACCAATTAAGATAAATCGGTACGTTTCATTCGATTTAATTTGATTATATACCCGCTTCACTACACTGTTTGTTTTATCCATGGTCACACCTTCTTCTCTGGGGCTTTACCGAATAAGCCATAAGGTTTAAAATATAAGATTGTCAAAATCGATACCCAAACAATGGTTTGATCCCATGTATCTGTAACATATATATTGAGTGTATAGCGTGAAAACGAAATCATAAAGGCCGCAATAATAGGACCATAAAACGTTTGAAATCCACCGAATGTAGCCGCAAAAAAGGCTGTAACTTGAATGGTCACAAGCATATCTAAACGGATAGCAGATTGTCCAATCATTAATCCCGCCATCGTCCCCATCATCGCCGCAACTGCCCAAGACATCATCGTTACAGTATTGGTAGGAACCCCCATTAAACGTGCGGTTTGCGTATTAGATGCTGTCACCCGCGTTGCGAGTCCCCATCTTGTTTTTTGGATAAAGAGAAAGGTTGCGATCATCAAGACAACCGTGATGCCGATAAAGAATAAAACATTATAAGATACCCGTGACCCCAAAACATTCATATGGCCTGTAAAATATGAAGGACTTAAGGAGGAATACCCTTGCGCGCCAAAGGCCCAAGACTGTGGAATTAATCCTAAGAACAGCAAAATCAATCCTAAGGTAATAATTTGTTTAGATAATGGATTTTGACCAACTCTTCGGATAATGAAAAAATCGATGATTATCCCCACAAAAAACCCAAATACAATCGCGGCTAAAGAAGCAATCCAAATATTATCAGTGATGCCGATTCCGGTTCCTCTAGTTTGCATTAGCCAAGCCGCAAAATACGCACCAAGGGTCCCGATTGACCCTTGCGCGAAGTTGGTAGTTTTACTCGTTCGAAAGATTAAGACTATGCCCAATGTAGCTAAAGCAACAATACTTCCAAATCGTAAACTATTGAATATTAAATCTATAAATGTACTCATTTAGGCTCACCCCACTGTATAACGCTTGCACCCCATACATACCCAATACCAGCCGCAATTAGTGAGACAACAGAGCCGTCTTTTATTCTATTCATTTCTAAACCTTTGTGCAAAGATAATATTTGATCAACTTGGCCCATATGACCATACGCTTCTAAGTATAACGTTTGTTGTTCATTTAAGTTTAATGCTTCCAACATTCCTAAATGACCACTTCTTTTAATATGTAAAATTGCTAAGTAATCAATATCTTTACGAGATAGATTAGATTTTTCTAACGATTTATCAATGCATTCAAACCAGTTAGGCATGGAAACTTTATTTAATCGATCTTTCATTTTCTTAGGATCCATTAACTTTAAAGATTTATACGCATCATTGATGTTATCCTTATTAATAGGGGTTTTTGTTCCCCCAATTTCAACCCCGGCAGTCCGCGCTAATGTTCCATCAGCTTTTATATGCGAACCAAGTAAAAGGTTTTTACCATAATTTTTACGCAAAATAATCGCACCAGCACCGGCTGAAAGATTATACATCATTGACATGTGCGGATCGGCATAATCAACAAAATCACCGTTTCTATAGCCACCAACAATCATAACGGTGCGAATATCATCATCGGCTAACATCATATCTTTAGCGATTTTAAATGCTGAAAGTCCAGTGGCGCAGCGATTTTGTAAATCAATTCCCCACGCATTTATAGCCCCAATTTGTCCTTGGACATATAATGCACTGGTGGTAAGTGGATATTCCTTCCACTCTTCGCCAATATCTAAAATCAAATCAATTTCTTCTGCTTTAACGCCCGTGTTTTTCAAAGCATCTAAAGCTGCGTTTAATGCCATTTCTTGTGTGCCATCTTTATCCGATGGCACATATATTTTTTTAATACCTAGTTTCTTTTCGACATTTTCTGCCGTCCAATTGCCATTAGTCTTTAAAGCAATTTCTTTTGCAGAACGGGTTTGTTTTGGAAGGTAAATGCCCGTTCCAACAACACCGACATGTGAATCAGTTATCATGTCAATCACTCCTAAAGTTATGAATTACAGTCTCATGCCACCGTTAACACTAAGGACATGGCCTGTTATATAGCTAGATTCATCACTCGCTAAGAACAAAGCAGAATCTGCGATTTCTTTTGGTTCACCTAAACGTTTTAACATCGTCATTGCAGCAAATTTATCGAGTAAATCCTGTGGTACGGTTTTTAAAATGTCAGTCATAACATATCCTGGAGCGATCGCGTTAACACGAACCGGCGTTCCTTTACGTGCGAATTCCTTAGCCCATGTTTTTGATAAGCCAATAACGCCCGCTTTACTCGCTGCATAATTTGCTTGTCCAATATTGCCATATTCACCAACAACACTGGATATGTTAATAATAGACCCGCCCCCAATGGTTTCCATTTGTGGTCCAATATACCGCGTTAAATTAAAAACGCCTTTTAAGTTCACATCTAAAACAAGATTCCAATCATCATCACTCAGTTTACGCGTCATTGCGTCGCGGGTGATCCCTGCGTTATTCACTAAGATATCGATTTGTCCATATTTTTCAATGACCGTGTCATAAAATGCTTTACACTTTTCACTATTAGTAACGTCTAATTCCATACCTTCTACATTTTCATGATTATAATCCAGTGCATTCATATCTACCGCAACAACGTTTGCGCCTTCTTCTGCAAATCTAAGGGCCATGGCTTTTCCTAATCCTGCTGCGCCCCCTGTAACAACTGCAACTTTCTTATTCAATCTCATTATTTCGCCTCCATATTTTTTACAATGAGTGCCGTGCCCATACCGCCACCAATACATAGTGAGGAAAGACCATAAGGCTCATTACGTTTAATCAATTCGTGAATCAAGGTCACACTAATACGGTTCCCAGAAGCACCAACCGGATGCCCTAACGCAATTGCACCTCCATTAACATTCGTTTTTTCAACCATTTTATCTACATCGATATTGTATGCGGTTTCTAACCCTTTTAATACCCCAATCGATTGTGCTGCAAACGCTTCGTTAAGTTCGAACAATGAAATATCTTCAAATGAAAGACTTGATTTTTTTAGCGCATCTTTAATGGCTGGAACAGGTCCAAGTCCCATATAGTTAGGATCAACTCCACCTTGACCAATGCCTACAATTTCAACAAGCGGAGTTAAATTATATTTTTTTACTGCACTTTTAGAGGCAATCATCATAAATGATGCTCCATCATTTATGCCACTACTGTTTCCAGCTGTTACGCTGCCATCCTTTTTAAAAGCTGGTCGTAATTTAGCGAGCGATTGTTCATCTGATTTTCGGTTAATATGCTCATCTTTATCAAAAACAAATTCCCCTTTACGTTGCTTCACCGTAATTGGGACAATTTCGTCATCAAAACGTCCACTATCTTGCGCCTTTGCAGCCCGTCTTTGACTTTCAGCCGCAAACGCATCTTGCGCTTCGCGTGTAATGTTATATTTTTCAACAATATTTTCAGCGGTAACGCCCATATGAATTGGACTAAAAGCGTCCATCAATGCATCATCAATCATATGATCTTTAACATTAAATCCACCCATTTTTTGCCCTTTACGCAATTTATCAGGTAGAATATAAGGCGCTTTAGACATTGATTCAATGCCACCAGCGATTACCAATTCATTCATGCCTGCTT
>CAYLQZ010000015.1:0-38901 GCA_964386055.1 uncultured Candidatus Izemoplasmatales bacterium
TTGGTGGAGTTGAGGGGATTTGAACCCCTGTCCAAAATAACTACCCTTCAAAGATCTACATGCTTAGACTCTTGATTATACGGACTAAAGCCCCCTCAAAAGTCAAAGGATTGCAATAGCCGATCTTATTTGGATTCATGTGCGACGCTAAGATGGTGCTGCACACATATAGCCTGCTAAATTGTCTATGCATTCAAGATCGCAGGCAATCTTGAGGCATAGCACAGCTTATTTCTTAAGCTGCGAAAGCTTGTTGTTGATTTCCGGTTATTAACCGTTGGGCGTTTTTACTCGCGCGACCGAGGCATGCACTCTGAGGGCTCATTACCCTGTCGAATCCGTAACAACCCCATGTATTTATATTATACCATATTTTTGTAAAAATTACAGTATATTGAATAAGTTAGAAATCCCCATTATTAGGAGTAATACAGCGATTATTCGGTTAAAGTTTACGTTATTTATATGTTTGACTAAGGCCATACCGATTAAAGATCCCCCAATAATAAAGGGAATGTAAGCTGCGCTATACATTACCAATTGTAGTGTATAAGCGTCATTGATTATAAAGGTTAATACGCTACCAATGTTGATAAATAGGAAAAAAATCATTAATGTGTTTCTAAATTCTTTTTTTTCTATCGCTGTGTTGGAAAGATATATCAGTACTGGAATGCCGCCAAGGCCGACTAAGGTATTAAGTATACCTGATAACGCCCCAATGGTAGGAAAGTAACGTTTAATATTATGAACTTTATAGGGAAAGTTAAACAGTTTGTTAATTCCAGTTAAGAGTAATAAGTTTCCCAAAACAATTCTAAACAATGTATCATCAATGGACCCTAAGAAAAACCCCGTTAATATGGCAAAGATAAAGCCTGGTATAATTAAGGTTTTTATTTCTAAAAAGTTTTCTTTGGTGATGGCATTTTCTTTAGTGAGAATAAAGATATTAAGGACTAAGTTTAAACTGACAACGATAACGCGCGCTTCTTGTGGTAAGAAGAAAAAAGCAATTAATAGCGGAACAGCGAAGATTGCGGTCCCAAATCCTGAAATGCCTTTTATAAAGGCAGATAGTAACATAACAAGCCCACCAAGCAATATTAATTCAATTTCAATCATTCTCTTTGGCGATCCTTCAAGGCTTTATCAACACGGCGTTTCATATCTTTTTCTTTTAGCGTTTGGCGCTTATCGTATTTTTTCTTTCCTTTGGCAAAGCCTATTTTTAGTTTGCATAAGCCTTCTTTTAAATAGATTTCTAGAGGGATTAACGTCGCATTTTGTTGTTTTAATTTTGTTTCTAAGCGGATGATTTCTTGTTTATGCATTAACAGATTACGTTCTCTAGTTTCGTCGTGATTAAAAATGGCACCTTCTTTAAATTTGGCGACGTGCATATTAATTATTAACGCTTCTTTATTGCGGATACGAACATAAGAATCTTGAATCGAGACTTTCCCTTGACGGATTGATTTAATCTCTGTCCCACGCAAGACAATCCCCGCTTCAAACGTTTCTTCAACAAAGTAATTATGGTGTGCTTTTTTATTTCTTGCGATGGTTTTCATTTGTGTCCCCCTTAGCCAATACAAAGTCAATTTGACCATCGAAGATATTCACTGAATCTACTTGTATCTTCACTGTATCGCCCATGCGGAATATTTTACGTTTGTGTTTTCCAACAAGCATTAATAAATCTTCATTGAAGTAATAATAATCATCGTCTAAGGCGGTAATATGGACCAACCCTTCAACTGTGTTGTCTAACGACACATAAATCCCAAAACTGGTCACTGATGAAATATGACCTTCAAACGTTTCGCCAATAAATTGACCCATGTATTCAGCTTTTTTCATGTCTAACACATCGCGTTCTAACATAACGGCTTTCCGTTCCATTTTTGATGTGTGTGACGCCACATCAGGCATCACCGATTCATAATGGTCAATCACGTCTTGACTTTGGTTTTTATTGAAGAAGTATTCTCTCAATAAACGGTGAACCATTAAATCAGGGTACCGTCTTATAGGCGAGGTAAAATGGGTGTAATGTTTAAATGCTAAGCCAAAATGGCCTAAGTTTTCTTCATCATAAACCGCTTTTTGCATGCTTCTTAACATCATCGTATTTATGCCTTTTTCACTGGCAGTATTTTCAACTTTTTGAAGCAATTTTTGTAATTCGCTATGCGCGATGGTCTTTTTCCCTTTGACGCGAAAGCCTAAGGCGTTCGCCATCGTTAAAAGCTTTTGAAGTTTCTCTTCTTTTGGGGCTTCGTGAATACGGTAAATAAAGGGAAGTTCTAACCAATAAACATGTTCCGCTACGGTTTGGTTGGCAATCAACATAAATTCTTCTATAATCTTTTCACTTTCACCGCGTTCTTCTAATACAACATCTTTTGCTTTTCCAGCCTCATCGAGTATGATCGATGGTTCATCGGTTTCAAAATGAAGCGAGCCTTTTTGCGTTCTTAAGGTTCTTAAGGTTTGTGCTAAATCATACATTAAAGGAATGGTGTCTTTAATGTGAGCATATTCTTTTAATAACGCTTCATCGCCTGTAAGCATATCGTTTACTTTTTTATAAGTTAAACGGGCTTTTGAGTTAATGACTGAAGGAAAAATTTCATGATGTTTGACTTTTCCTTGAGGATCGATTTCCATCTCACAGCTTACCGCAAAGCGGTCTACATTAGGCATTAAAGAACATAAATTATTCGAAAGATTTTCTGGCAACATTGGAATAACTCTATCGACTAAATAAACACTTGTCCCTCTATCATACGCTTCTTTATCGAGTGGTGCATTTTCTTTAACGTAATAAGAAACATCAGCTATGTGAACCCCCAAATGAATATTGCCGTTATTCAATGGTTTGACTTCGATGGCATCATCAAAGTCTTTCGCATCGGCGCCATCGATGGTAAAGATGGTGCGATCACGCAAATCTTTTCGATTGGCAATTTCTTGTTGGTCAAGCGTTTGGTATTGACGTGCTTCTTCAATGACGGCTTCTGGAAATTCTGGGTTGATATTATGGGCTAATATTTTACTTAAAATATCGACGCCAGCTTGATTCATTGGCCCAATCACATGAATAACTTTACAGACCATTTGATCGTCAAATGCGTAGTTAATAATTTTAGCTTGAACTTTATCGTGTGGAGTTGCGCCATTTAAATGGGCTTCGTTGATTAAAATATCTGATTTAATCGCTTTGTCATCACTAATTAAATAATAGTTAGGCCCTTTTTTAACTACCGTTCCTATTAAATGCGTATAGTTGCGCTCTAAAATACTTTCAACTTTACCTTCTTTACGAAAGCCTTTAGGGCTTCTTGTGACATTGACTAAAACCCGATCGCCGTTCATGGCATCTTTTAATTTGCTTTGGTGGATATATATGTCTTCATCATCACTGTCATCGATGAGTAAAAAAGCAAAGCCTTTGTCTTTGACGTCTAAAACCCCAGTCACAAAAGATGTATATTGAATGAGGGTGTACTGGTTTTTATTATTGGGAATGATACGGGCCTCAGATTCTAAAGTGTTGATGGTTTTAACCACTGCTTTAAAGTCTTCTGAAGATTCCATATTTAAGGCTTTAGCGATGTCTTTAACGCTATATCGTTTGCCGTTTTTTGCTTTTAAAAAATTAAGTATTTGGGTTTCCATAACGAACCTCCTCGTTTTGATAGAAAAAAAGAACACTGAAAAGTGTCCTTAAATCATTGCCCAGATTGCGAGTGCGATAAATAGAATAGAACTTGTGAGTGTCGCGCGTGATAAGAATAGTTCAATTCCACGTTCTTTTTGATGGCTGAAGAGTTCTGACTTTTCACCACTAAACGCATTGGCTGCGTTATCTTTACTTGATTGTATAACCACTAAGGTAATCAAGAACACTGCAACAAGCAATAACAGTATGTCCACTAATCTCATTGGGTTTCCCTCCTAGAAGGATGCTGCATTTCGCAGATCGAATGATAAGTACACTATATTTTATAATGTGTGTTGGTTTAAATAAACCGACCAATACCATTATAGTGTCTATACGGTTTAAAATCAAGTATAACCGCTGATTTATTCAATAGAATCACTTGTTTAATAGCATATCTATTCTATAAGAGATAGTCAGAAAAATCAAGGTTTTTCTAAAGAAAAAGCTACTCCATAACTGAAGTAGCTTTTATGACATTATTTTAAATTATAAAAAGCTTTTTTACCTAAATATTTAGCAGTCTCACCGAGTTCATCTTCAATGCGAAGTAACTGGTTGTATTTTGCAATACGGTCTGTTCTTGAAAGTGATCCAGTTTTGATTTGACCGGTGTTTAACGCAACAGCAATATCCGCAATCGTTGTATCTTCAGTTTCACCACTACGGTGTGAGATAACCGCTGTATATCCAGCACGTTTTGCCATTTCAATCGCTTCTAAAGTTTCGGTTAACGTTCCGATTTGGTTGACTTTTACTAAAATTGAGTTGGCGATACCTTCGTCAATTGCTTTAGAAAGCTTTTCGGTATTGGTAACAAGTAAATCATCCCCTACCAATTGAACGCGATCTCCAATTTTATTGGTTAATGTTTTCCATCCGTCCCAATCATTTTCATCAAGTCCATCTTCAATTGAAATAATAGGATACTTTTCAATTAATTCCGCGTAAAAATCACTTAATTGTTCCGCTGTCATATCTTTTCCTTCGCCAGCGAGTTCATAAACGCCTTTTTCTTTGTTATAAAATTCACTAGACGCAACGTCCATCGCAAGTAAGATATCTTCTTTTGGTTTGTATCCAGCTTTTTCAATACTTTCGATGATGACTTCTAACGCTTCTTCATTACTCTTTAAGTTAGGCGCAAATCCTCCTTCGTCACCAACGGCTGTGTTATAGCCTTTAGATTTAAGGACTGCTTTTAATGCATGGAATACTTCAGCTCCCATACGAAGTGCTTCTTTAAACGTTTTTGGGCTTACTGGCATAATCATAAATTCTTGGAAATCAACATTGTTATCTGCGTGTGAACCTCCGTTGATGATGTTCATCATAGGCGTTGGCAGTTCTCTCGCCGCAAAGCCACCTAAGTAGGTATATAGAGGTTGTGCTGTATAATCAGCCCCAGCTTTTGCGCAAGCCATCGATACCCCTAAAATTGCGTTCGCTCCTAATTTTCCTTTGTTTGGAGTGCCATCTAAATCTAACATAATTCGATCGAGTAAGACTTGTTGTGTCACATCGATGCCCACTAATTCGGGTGCAATAACTTCGTTGACATTTTCAACGGCTTTTAAAACCCCTTTGCCTAAGTAACGGTCTTTATCACCATCACGTAGTTCTACGGCTTCATGTTCCCCAGTTGATGCTCCACTTGGTACAATGGCATGTCCATACGCACCTGAATCGGTAAATACTTCAACCTCAACGGTCGGGTTTCCTCTTGAATCTAATACTTCTCTTGCATATAAATCTGTAATGTAAGGCATATTATCTCTCCTTTATGGTTTTATTTTCTTTTCTTAATTAAAGTTTTTCCAGTCATTGCGTTTGGTTGTTTAACTTCTAAATATTCTAACATCGTAGGGGCAATGTCTCCTAAGATTCCATCGGTACGTAATTCTACTGTTTTATCCGTAACAGTTAAAGGTACTAAACTAGTCGTATGCGCTGTATGTGAGCCACCCACATCATCTAACATTTTTTCTGCGTTTCCATGGTCAGCAGTAATCAGTGCAACGCCCCCTTTTTCAATCACTTTACGCGCTACAATCCCTGTGCATTCATCGGTAACTTCAACGGCTTTAATCGCCGCTTCAATATCGCCGGTATGCCCGACCATATCGCAGTTCGCAAAGTTTAAAATTATAGTGTCTACTGTGTCATTTTCAAGTTCTTCCATCACTTTCTCTGTCACTTCGTATGCACTCATTTCAGGTTTCATCTCATACGTCGCAACTTTTGGCGAGGGAACTAAAATACGTTTAGAATTTTTAATTTCTTTATCTTCTCCCCCATCGAAGAAGAATGTTACATGGGCATATTTTTCGGTTTCAGCAATTCTTAACTGCTTCAACCCGGCTTGAGAAACGGTTTCACCAAACATATCATCCAGTTGTTGAAGGTCAAACGCAATCTCACCTTTTACCTCTGGTGAATAATGCATTGTTGAAACAAAGTGTAAGTTTTCAAGCGGTTTAGCATTTTCGATACCGGTTGATTCAGGATTCGTAAGTGCTTTCGAAAGTTGAATCGCACGATCTGGACGGAAATTCATAAAAATAACGGCGTCATTATCTTTAATGGTTCCTTCAGGATCAACGTTAAACGGTAACACAAATTCATCGGTAAGTCCGTTATCATAAGAGGTTTTAACCCCACTTACAGCGTTATCCGCTTTTGGACCTTTCGCTTCTAATAAGATATCATAAGCTTTTTGCGTTCGTTCGTAGTTTTTATCACGGTCCATTGCATAGTAGCGTCCGTGAACGGATGCGATTGAGCCTAAATCTACCTTTTTTAAATGGGCTTCTAAAGTTTCTAAGTAGCCAGCTGCACTACTAGGTGAAACATCTCTTCCATCTAAATAGGCATGAATATAAACCTCTTTTACGCCTTCATGCTTCGCCATATCTACCATTGCTTGAAAATGTTCGATATGTGAATGCACTCCACCATCTGATACAAGTCCCATAACGTGGAGTTTTGAGTCATTGTCTTTAACGTGTTGCATCGCTTTTAAGTACGCTTCATTTTTAAAGAAACTGCCATCTTCAATGGCTTTATGGATTCTCGTAAGCGATTGATAGACTACTCGCCCAGCGCCTAAGTTCAAATGACCAACTTCACTGTTTCCCATTTGTCCTTCTGGCAAGCCTACCGCAAACCCACTTGCTTCTAAGGTTGTTGTTGGGTAGTTTTTCATTAACTCATCTAAATTCGGTTTTTGTGCGCGGGTTACCGCGTTGCCTTTTGTTGCTTTTGCAAGTCCAAGGCCATCCATGATGATGAGTACTGTAGGTCGTTTCATAAAATCATCTCCTCACATACCGATTATAACAATTTTATAGCATTATTGATAGGGAAAAGGGTGGTAGGTAAGCGTTTACTTGTTTAAGGTATTCGTTTTCATTTAGCGTTGGGTGCGGTATAATAAAACACAAAGGATGTGACAACATGAAAACCAATATGTTAAAACAATTTAAAGCTTATTGCGAAGCGAAAAAAGGAACGTTTCACCAATTTGCTATTCCAGATTTATGGCAAACCTTTGGATACACTTCTCAATCTGCACTTCCCTTAGCAGATGGTCAAATAGTAACTGACCCTTATGATTACTTTAATGAATTAATCGATAGCGTGTATTTAAATCACAAAGAAACGCCAGTTCAATCTATTTCCCTTAAAAAAGGACTCAACTCAAATGGGGATTGGTTAAAAAGTAGCGTCTTATATTCTTCTTTAATCCGAACCTCAAGTGCATGGGACCATGACCGTAGCGGGGCTTTAGAAACTCCTAACAAAGACGGGTTTAAAGAAACTGGAACGTTTGTTAAGATGTTGGCCGTTTTGCCATATCTAAAATCCATGGGCGTTGACGCTTTATACTTACTCCCGATTATGCGATTTTCAAAAGCCCATAAAAAAGGCGATATGGGAAGCCCCTATAGCGTTTCAAACTTTTTTAAGCTAGACGAAGCATTAAAAGACCCTTTAACAGGGGATAAATTCTCTATAGAAGATGAGTTTAGATTACTCGTTGAAGCGGCCCATACTTTAAATATGCGTGTAATCATCGATATTATTCCTAGAACCAACGCGATTGATTCAGAGTTTCTATATGAACATCCAGATTGGTTTTATTGGATTAAAAAAGATGCTTTACCCTCATATGGTCCTCCACGTTATAAAGGCATTCCCTCTACCGCTATTCCTAAAGAATCTCATATGAAAAAAGTCTATGAAGATAAACAAACCTTAAATCATATTAAGCAGTTTTCTAAAGACCCAAAAACGCTCGATCCAACATTATTTGATAAGATAAAAAATGGTGGAAACTTACTTGAAGCTGTTGAGAAACATTTCGGGTTAACCGTAGCGCCAGCTTTTTCCGATCATATTAACGACCCACAGCCCCCTTGGAGTGACATCACATTTTTTAGACTGTATTTTGATCACCCAGAAATTGCGAAACCTTATATTAATAAAGATACACCACCGTATATCTTATTCGATTCGATTAAGGCAAATTTATACCCTGGTAAAAAACCAAATGAAGCTCTCTGGGATACTTTGGCAAAAACCATTCCCTATTACCAAAAAACCTTTGGAATCGATGGCGCACGGATTGACATGGGCCATGCACTACCAAAGCCGTTGCTTGACCGTATCATCAAAAATGCCAAAGACATTGATCCTGATTTTGGTTTTATTGCGGAAGAGTTAAATAATGATCAAGCCTTAGACGCTAAGGATAAAGGCTATAACATGATCATCGGAAACGGGTTTTTCGCTCAACCACGAGTCTTTGATGGACATAGTAAATACTTTTACTATAACACCCATAAAATCGACTTACCTTTATTCGCCGCGGCGGAAACGCACGACACACCAAGAATTGCGTCAAGAGAAGGCGGCATTACGTTAGCGAAAACCATTAATGTATTAAATATGTTTACGCCTAATGGCGTTCCCTTTATCAATGGGGGTGCTGAATTTTACGAAAAACAGCCAATGAATTTGGGGCTCGATTCAACAGAAAAAGACAAAAAACATTTACATAAACAAGACCCTTATTACGGAAAACTTGCTTTGTTTGATAAATATCAACTTCATTACACTGCTCCCTTACGCTATCAAATACCCGCCATATATAAAGCGATTTTACCGATTAGAAAAGCCTTAGGCACCGTATTCTTTGATAAAGATAATGTTTTCCATTATAAAAGCGATAATCCTTTTTTCATCGGGTATATCTATATTTTAGACGAATCACTTTACATGGTTTTTGCAAACTTAAATCCATTTTTTGATGAACAAGCGTCCATAGATATTAAAGCGTATCAAACCAAAGCAAATAACACGAAAAAAGAAGGAACCTTACTCTTTAGCACGAATGAGCCTAAACGAAAATTTACTCAATTTATTGATGACCACACCATTGATATTCACCTTGCTAAAGGAGAAGTAAAAATTGTCAAACTCTAAGCGCTTATTAATCAATGGCTCGCCAAATAAAAACGGCCAGTCTATAAATCGTGCAAAAGCCTTATTTGATTTAACGGACACCACACTCTATCATGCGTACGATTTAACTGTCCATAGTTGTGACGATTGTAAAGGGTGTCATTATAAATCCCACTGTAAATTTCAAGATGATATGGACGATTTATTTAACGCCTTAAAACAAGCAGATACTCTTATTATTGTCTCGCCTATTTACTTTGGCGGTATGAGCGATCAAGTCATGCGTATTATCAATCGGTTTCAAATGCTTTACGAAAGAAAATATACCCATCACTTGCCTATGACTTCCTTAAAAGCATTATATACAGTCACGACCTGTGGCGCTAAAAACGATACGATGTTTGATGGCGCTAAAAAAACGCATGCGATTTTAACGTCTTTATTTGATGCCACCCATAGTAATGTTTTTCATTTCAACGGCACGGATCATTCTTGTGATAACACCGCTTTAATCGAACACTATAAACCCTTCATCTACTAAAAAAAGCCCTGTATTCAGACTGAATACAGGGCATTTTTATTTACTTAATACGAATCCTTCAGTAATGATAAAGAGGATGCAAACATAACACGCTTATATATAATAGATAATGCATACACTTGAAGCGGCCATTTTAAAATCATCGAAACGATTCTAAATGGTAAGAACGCAAACATCCCTGTGTTTTGCATAATATAAAGCTGCCATGAGTTAAAAGAAAAGGCTATCAACGATGTTAAAACAATAATGACCGCTAATTTTTTAACAGAAAGCGTTTTTGGTAAATAAAAAAACAGTCCTCCCATCAATCCCCACGTCATAGCCGATAAGGTGAAGAAATTAAACGAAAACGCCCAAGGCGACGTTAACACATACACCCAATCAACGACAAATCCAATCATTAATCCAAAGACTGGACCTAAAAACATACCACCTAAGAATAAAGGAATATCATAAAATGAGAATCGAAATTCGTATGTGGTTAAAGCGAAGTGTTTTAATACTACGCCCATTGAAGCGAACATGCCAGCTAAAATAAGCATGCGTAAACGATGTGATTTAGACAATGAAAAAACCTCCTAAAAATATTCAGAAGGTCCACAAAGATTACTTTATAATAACGACTCATAAAGTAAAATCAGCGGACGCGCTACCACCACCGCCACAAAAGTGTTCGTTTGTATCCGACATCCCATGATACAACACTTAACGCAGTGTTAGCTACTCTGATTCAAGTATGATTTTATTATAACAATAATAGCGTGCTTTGCAAGTCATAAACTAAAATCAATCGGTCGTCTTTCGTTCTCAAGTAAAAACGCATTGGCTTTAGAGAAATGCTTACATCCAAAAAAAGAGTGACGCGCCGCTAAAGGAGATGGATGTGACGCTTTTAATATAAGATGCTTATTGGCGTTAATATATTTTTCTTTTGACGCGGCGTGGTTGCCCCAAAGCATAAACACTAAAGGGGTAGGATGGCGTGATAATTGTTGGATTACTTCATCGGTAAAATCTTGCCAGCCATAAAGTTTATGTGACCCTGGTTGATTGGCTTCGACACTTAAGATAGTATTCAAAAGAAGGACCCCTTGTTTAGCCCAAGCGGTTAAATCCCCATGCGCTGGTTTTTCAATCCCTAAATCGTGGGTGAGTTCTTTAAAAATGTTATTTAAAGATGGAGGGATTTTAACCCCTTTTTGAACACTAAATGCGAGCCCGTTGGCTTGGTTAGGTTGATGGTAAGGGTCTTGACCAAGAATCACGACTTTTACATCATGGTATTCGGTTAATCTAAAAGCTTCAAAGAGATGTGCTTTTTGTGGATATATGGTTTTTGTTTGGTAATCATCATAAACCTTTTTTAATAAAGCTTGGAAGGCATCACGTTGTTTATAGTCATGTAATATGGATTTCCATGTTTTCATTTTTATCACCACCTACTTATATAATATAAAAAAAGGCTCTCAAAATCGAGAGCCTTTTTGAAAATTATTTGTTGTTGATTTTTGCTTGTGCAGCTGCAACGATTGCAACTGGGACACGGAATGGTGAACATGAAACATAATTTAATCCAGTTCTTTGGAAGAAATCAATAGAGGCAGGATCGCCACCATGTTCCCCACAGACCCCAATAATTAAGTCTTTTTTCTCAGCTTTACCGCGTGTTGTTGCGATATCAACAAGTTGGCCTACGCCCTCTTGGTCGATCGATGAGAATGGGTCATGTGCTAAGATTTTTTCTTGTTCATATTCTGCTAAGAACTTCCCAGCGTCATCACGGCTAAACCCGAATGTCATTTGGGTAAGGTCATTGGTACCATAACTGAAGAAGTCAGCTTCTTTGGCAATATCACTTGCGACTAATGCCGCACGTGGGGTTTCAATCATAGTTCCAACTAGGTAAGTTACATCCAGACCTGATTCTTTGATTAATGCATCAGCCGTTTCTTTGATGTAGCTTTTAAGATATGTAAACTCTTCAACCGTTGATACGAGTGGTACCATGATTTCAGGTTTAACATCGATGCCTTGTTTTTTCACTTCAATGGCAGCCTCGATGATTGCTTTAGTTTGCATAACCGAAATTTCAGGATACGTAACAGCAAGACGGCACCCACGGTGTCCAAGCATTGGGTTTGATTCATGTAAAGAATCAAGGGCGTTGTTTAAACGCTCTTCACTTACGCCAATCGCTTTTGCAACTTTAGGGACTTCTTCTTTTTGTGGTAAGAACTCATGTAGTGGTGGGTCTAAAAGACGAACCGTTACATGTAATCCATCCATAACTTTAAAGATTTCTTTGAAGTCTTTAAGCTGATGTGGTAATAATTTTTCTAATGCTTTTTCCCGTTCTTCTTTTGTTTCACTAATAATCATACGACGAACATCAGTGACACGTTCTTCTTCAAAGAACATATGTTCTGTACGGGTTAATCCAATTCCTTCAGCGCCAAATTTAATGGCTTGAATTGAATCACGTTCGTTATCAGCATTTGCTTTAACGCCTAATTCTTTAATTGATTTTGACCACTCTAAGATGGTTTCAAATTCATCAGAGAATTCCGGAAGTTTTGTAGTAATTTTACCTGGATAAATTTTACCAGTAGAGCCATCAATACTAAAGAATTCGCCTTCTTCGTATTTTTTACCGTTAATGGTCATATAGCCAGCTTCTTCATTAACTGAAACTTCGCCAGCCCCACTAACACAACTTTTACCCATTCCACGCGCAACCACTGCAGCATGCGAAGTCATTCCACCAAGTTGGGTAACGAATCCTTCAGCCGCAATCATACCTTCGATATCTTCTGGTGACGTTTCTTTTCTAAATAATAGTACTTTTTCGCCTTCAACTTTCATTTCCGCTGCTTTGTTAGAGTTAAAAACAATACGTCCTGTTGCAGCGCCTGGTGATGCAGCTAATCCTTTAGCAACTGTTTCAGCGTTTTCTAAAGCACTGTCTTCAAAGATTGGGTGAAGGAGTTGATCGATTTGTGCTGTATCAACTTTCATAACCGCTTCTTCTTTAGTGATGATGTTATCTTTTTGTAAATCAACGGCAATTTTCACAGCCGCATGTGATGTTCTTTTACCCGTACGCGTTTGCAAAATATGTAAGTTGCCTTCTTCAATTGTGAATTCAACATCTTGCATATCTTTGTAATGCGCTTCTAATGAATTTAAGATATCAACCAATTCTTGATAAATCTTAGGACGTTTTACTGAAAGTTCTGTTTCTAAATCAAGTGGCGTTCTTACCCCTGCAACAATGTCTTCTCCTTGTGCATTGAATAAAAACTCACCAAAGATTTTGTTTTCTCCAGTTTTAGGATCGCGTGTGAATAAGACTCCTGTTCCTGAGTTTTCACCCGTGTTTCCAAATACCATCTCTTGAACGTTTACGGCAGTTCCTAAGTCATGAGGAATCTTGTTGTGATTACGATATATTCTCGCACGTGGTGTATCCCAGCTGCGGAATACCGCATCAATTGATTCATATAGTTGTTGTAGTGGATCTTGTGGGAATGGTTCTCCCGCTTCTTCTTTGTAGATTTTTTTGAAATCTTCTAAGATTGATTTGAAGTCATCAGCTGACATTTCAACATCTGATTTGTAGCCTTTTGCTTCTTTTAAATCATCGATAACTTTGTTAAAGCGTTTCATTTCAACTTCTTTAACAACTTCACCGAACATTTGGATTAAGCGTCGATAAATATCGTATACGAAACGCTCGTTTCCGGTTTTTTCAATCATCGCTTCTGCAACTTCATCTGTTAAGCCTAAGTTGAGGATTGTATCCATCATTCCAGGCATAGAAAATTTTGCACCAGAGCGAACGGATACTAATAATGGATTCGATTTGTCTCCAAATCCTTTCTTAGTTTCTTCTTCTAGTTGTTTAACATAGGTCTTGATGTCTTCAAGTAATTCTGGTGAGTTCTTTTCACCATTGTCATAGTACGCAGTACACATCTCTGTTGTGACGGTAAAACCGGCAGGCACAGGGATACCCATTTTCTTCATTTGGGATAGGTTAGCACCCTTACCGCCAAGCAATGCTTTTTGGTCTTGTGTTCCTTCGCCAAACATATAAATTCTTTTCATATGATTCACCTTTCGTTTCAAAGTATTTTCTTAAAACCGTGCTTATTATATCATTTAAAATATGGCATTTCAACTGTAATAATTACTGATTTTGGCTTTATATGGGCTTTTCTCCGTGATAACGCTTTCAGGAAAAAAATACCGCTTCCCGCACAAGACGGGAAGCGAATTTTATTTCGAAACTTTTATAAGAGAGCCATCTTCATTTGGATGATCTTTTAAATACTCCATGATAGCTGAGTAATTTTTTTGGTTCGCAGGTTTACATTGGGTAAGGTCTTTGACTTCCCCTTCTATAACGCCTTCAGCGAACGCTTCGCATCCTGGATAACCACACGCGCCACAATCAATATTGGGTAATCTTTCATGAACGCCTTTAATTCTTGAATCAGTTTCAACTTTTAAGGCAGCTGCCGCTACCGCAAGCCCGAACCCTAAAACGCCTGCGAGTCCTCCAATAAATATAATCGGTATTATGATGTCAAACACATTATCGCTCCTCAGAAAGATTTTGCTTTAAGCCGCACGAGTAATTCGTGCAAGCGCCGCATGTAGCATCATCTATTTTTTGATACGGTGCTGGCATTTTTCTATTCATAACATAGGTTCCAATGTAAACAACCACTATAATCGCAATGATTAATATTCCTGTTAACGTCTCAACCATTATACAATGCCTCCTAATCCTAAGAAAGCAAGGGCCATGATTCCGGCTGTTACTAAGCTAATTGGAATCCCTTTCCAAGCAGGGGGAACATTGGAATATTCTAAACGCTCACGGATTGATGAGAAGGCAAACATAATTAAAGCAAACCCTAACGCAGCGCCTAAAGCACTTGTCATAGCTACTAATAAGCCATTTCCAAATCCGTAATCACTCATATACCCAGCGCGAATATTAAGTTCAACTACCCCTAAAATTGCACAGTTAGTCGTAATTAAAGGAAGATAAATTCCAAGTGATTTGTACAATTTTTTAGAAAAACGTTTAATAAACATTTCAACAAGTTGTACTAACGATGCGATAACTAAAATAAACGCAATAGTAGAAATATATTCTATATTGAACGGTTCTAACACCGCGTAATAAATAATATATGTAACCACTGAAGCAACCACCATAACGAAGGTTACCGCAACGCTCATTCCGAGTGCACTTTCCGTTTTCTTAGATACGCCCAAGAACGGACAAACCCCTAAGAATCTCATAAGTACTACGTTATTAATAAGCATTGAAGATATGATGGCTACAAAGAATACAGTTGGTGAAATCATGAAGCATCACCTGCACTTTCCATAGCTTTTTTTCGTTTGCGCTCAGCGGCTTCTTTTTTCTTTTGTTCGATCCAAGCTTGACGCGCTTCTTCTTTTTTACGTTTTATATAATTGCCTCTTGCAGTGAACATTGCCAGTAAAATCCCGATCACAATGAATCCACCTGCTGGGCCACCAAAGGCATCCATATTAAATAGATACATCTCGGTGTTAATAATTGAAATCTCAAATGGGAATGGTAAATAAACGCCCAACGCAATAGCGCCCGTTGAGAAGATTTCGCGGGTAACACCGATTAACATGAGTGCTAAAGTAAACCCAATCGCCATTCCTAGCCCATCAATTGCTGAGCTTAGTACATTATTTTTAGAAGCATACGCTGTTGCGCGGCCCATTATTAAACAGTTCACAACAATCAATGGAATGAAAATTCCAAGCGATTGGTAAAGGGGATACGCATACGCTTCTGTTAAGAATCCAACGACTGTCACAAATGTTGCAATAATGACAATAAAGGCTGGAATCATAATTTGTTCAGGAATCAAATCTTTAATCAGCGAGACAACAACGTTAGACCCTGTTAAGACAAAGATGACTAAAATTCCCATCCCAAGTCCCGTTTCCATTGTGGATGTGACCGCTAATGCGGGACACATCCCTAAAAGGAATACGAATACTGGGTTTTCTTGAATAATCCCTTTGACAAAGTTCGTCAATTGGGTATCTTTTTTCTTTTTTGTTTTCATGGGGTTTTTTGCAGTTTTTTCTGCCATGTTTATTCACCCTCTCTTTCGCTATGATACTCAATGGTAGCGATGAGCACGTTAATTACAGAAGTCCCAGAGCGCGTTGCACCACTAAAGGTATCAACATCGTCTTCGCTAATTGAATCTCTATCGTAAAATTCTTCTAAGTTTTCAATAACATCTGGTCCAATATAATCAGGCGTATCATTTGTTCTAACAACATCAATATAAATAATTTCCCCTTCATCATTAAGCGCAACTTCAATCACGTTCATGGCACTGAATCCAGATGCAAACCCTGTATAAAGTGTCCCTAGCGTATCGCCATCAACAACATAATCTTCATAACGAACTAAGTACTCTTTATCAATGCGGGTGGTATTTTCAATGTAAGGCATTAGGGTGTCAATTGCTTCACTAAGTATATCGTCTGTATCGATCGTTAAATCAGTGAAATCTGTATCGATTTGGTCATCATAAGCTTCAATCATCGATTGCGTTGCATCATCAATACTATCTTTAGCGACAAAGCCTTGGAAGGCATCGTCGGCATCGAGTACCATGAATACAGTATTTTCGTCATCGACTTCAATTTCATACGCATAGCCTAAGATCGAATCATCAGCTGCTCTAATATTAAATTCTATCGTAAATGGATATTCATCAAATTCAAATAATTCATCATACGAATCAGCCGCTTCAAAGACACTTTCAAACGCTTCTTGTGTTGGGTCGCCTTCTACCATTAAACTTACAGCATCGACAACCGCCCAAATAGAATCATATGATTGCGTTGCACCACTAGGCGCATCGTAATCAACGTCATCAAAGCCTTGTCCTTCAAATTTATTTAACACGTCAATAACATTTTGAACAATGTTGGCGGTATCTGAGGTTTGTGACAAAATCACTTCAACGATATTGCCGCTCATATCAACCCCAACCAATACTGTGTTGGTTCCACCGTATGAGCCAGCTTCACCAATGAATATATCGCCTAAACGATTTCCATCAGAGTCAACTGCTTCAATTTTGGTCTTTACAATATCTTGATCTAAATCTATTTCTTCAAAATCTGAAAAATCCATATCTGGGAAAATCGCTTCGTAATCTGAATACTGATCTGCCAAGCGGTTTTCCGCAATTCTTTCTTCTGTTAATGTATAAACGCCAACAATCGTAGCACCTGCAACGGTTCCTACAATTAACAATGTTAATGCAATCTTCAGTTTATCCAACATAATTAACACCTACCGCAGTTAAGATAATTGTTACAATCACAACGACCGCAAAGATTGAGGCGCTTCTAACGCTAAATTTGTTTTTGGCCCATTTATGGTAATCAATCGCTGGGACAAACATATTCATAATTAAGATCGCGAACACAACGCCTTCTGGTAAGTTTCCAAATACACGGATAATAAAGGTTACAACTCCTAATCCAAACGCGAAGTATATTCTACCAGGACGCGTTGTTGGAATGGAAATTGGATCAGTAGCCATATACACGGCACCAAACAGTAACCCACCTGCTAAAACGTGAGAAAGTGGGAACCAAATACCAGCGTCTGTTGTATACATTACGCCTAAAGACAATAAGAAAACTGTTCCTACATACGTGAGTGGTACAAAGATATCAAACGATTTTCTCAGGAATAAATAAAGTGCTCCTACTAAAATCAGTAATCCAGACACTTCACCAAGTGAACCTGGCATACCGATTCCTGAAAACATCGTCCAATAACTGTATGTTTCTGTAACATTACTCTCTAAAGTGTAATCGCCAGCTAACATACCTAATACCGTCGCTCCAGCATCTGCATCAACGTAAGATTCATACACGATGGCGCCCCCAAAAGATAAGGCTACAAATACTCTAGAAAACGCAGCTATATTAAAGATGTTTTGTCCCATACCACCAAAAATTAGTTTGGCCAAGAAAACACCAATAATCCCTCCGATTGCGACAATAACTAACGATATATCATCTGATAAAGTTAGTCCATAAATCAATCCACTGACAACCACGGTAAAGTTATACACCGTAAAGCTTTTGTTATTCAGTGTGAATTTTTCTCCATTTAAACGATCAATGATTTGATAATACAGGTACTCGGTTCCCACCATTGAAAGGACTGCTACTAGTAAAATCCAAAATGCGCTTAACCCATATTGTACAATTGCAAAAATCACCAATGGTGAGAGCGCGATGGCGACATCGCGCATCATTCTTACAACGTGAGCATTAGGTTTTCTTAAATGTGGTGCTGATTTCTCTATGATTTCCATAATATCACCTTAAGAATTTTTTTCCTTTCCTCATGAAGTCTGTTAGATGGATTTTAGATGTACAAACATATGCACACAATCCACATTCAATACATTTATTTACTTCTAAATTTTCAAGTGCGTCTTTATCGCCGCGCTTAAAGGCATTCATAATGTTGACTGGTTGAATGTCTACGGGGCAGCTATAGATACATGATCCACAACGCACACACGGTTCTTCTATTGGGGTTTCACTCTTGAACGCAAGAACCGACGTTACAGTTTGATTGACAATAACGTCTGTCGTCGTCGTTGATTTGCCCATCATAGGACCACCGATGATTAAGTCTACTTCATCAACGCCTTCAGTAAATCCATCGGATAGTCTGATTAAATCTTTAACAGAAGCCCCGATTCTAGTCCGGATATTTTGTGGGAAATTAATCGCGTCTCCGTTAATCGTTACGTGACGCTTAGTAATCGGTAAATTATGTTTTAAGGCTTCAAAAATTTGTGCGGTGGTCGAGACATTAAAGACCAATACGCCAAATTCCATCGGCAGGGTTCCAACCGGAACTTTAATACCGGTTGCGCTTTTGATGGTCTCATTTTCCCACCCTTGAGGATAATAATCTTTAATTTTTGCAATACGAATGTTGTGGTCTTTATAACGCAGTAACTCACGTTCTAAAACTTCTACTAATTCTTTTTTTGTCTTTTTTACTGCAATGATTCCTTCTTTAGCGTTCATCGTTTGCATGATGTATTTTAATCCACGAAAGATATCATCGGGTTGGTCTTTAA
The DNA here is from genome assembly GCA_964386055.1 of uncultured Candidatus Izemoplasmatales bacterium. GTDB lineage: Bacteria > Bacillota_I > Bacilli_A > Izemoplasmatales > Izemoplasmataceae > B1SED10-225. Next base: position 18,935 of record CAYLQZ010000015.1, read on the forward strand.
TCAAACGATAATCACTACTTAAATAAGGTTCACACTCAACCGCATTAATGACAACTTTATCGATTGGTTTGTCGGTATTTAATTTGATATAGGTTGGGAATCCGCTTCCACCAAGTCCTACAATCGCTTTTTCTTTTAATACTTCAATGATGTCTGCTTTAGACATCGATTCAATTAAATTATCTGGACGATCGGTAATAGTTTCATGGTATTCGTCTTTGAAATCGTTGCGGATTACAACAACATCAACTTCGATACCAGATGGGTGATTCATCTTTTTTATTTCTTCAACCAGTCCACTTACAGTAGAATAGATTGGTTGTTTAAAGTACCCACCATCACGCTCACCAATAATTTGACCGAGTTTAACGGGGTCGCCAACTTCGACATTAAGCGTGTAATCTTTTGCACGATCAGTTGATAGGGCCAAGTATACAAACTCAGGGTCGATGTATTTTAGGGTCGGCAGTGCCGTAGCAAGTTTTTTATAGTCTGCTACGCGATTAGTCTTGGCGATCATTGTTTCACATCCTTTGCGTTTTCTAATGTTGTTAATTTATTAGATAAAAATGATTGTAATGCTTTTAATATTTCTTGTGCTTCTTGGTTAGTTTTCCCTAAAACATTTAAGTAAATCTTCAATTTCGGTTCCGTCCCACTTGGCCGTAAAACAAACCACATATCGTCTTCAAATATAAATTTTAAAACGTTACTAGCAGGGAAATCTCCTAATGAAAATTCTTGAGCATCTTTATATCCTTTGCCCGTTTGGTAGTCTTCTTTAACCAACAGTTTTCTATCGAGTAATGTTTCAGGTAAATAGTGTCTGAAATGTTGCATAATACTGTTGATTTTAGCTTCACCAGCTTTGCCTTCTAAGACAAAAGTCATCAAGTGATCTTCATAATATCCATACGTCTCATACAGTGACTCAAGATAATCGACTAAAGTTTGATTGGTTTGACTTAATGCATTGGCAATTTCACTAATCATAAGCAACGCTTGAATCGAGTCTTTATCGCGAACGAAATCGGCAAGCACATAGCCATAAGATTCTTCATAGCCCATAATGAACGTTTTATCTGTATTTTCAATTTCGCGTAGTTTTTCACCAATGAACTTAAACCCCGTTAATGTAGAGATAACTTCTAAGCCAAATGCTTTTGCAATCGCACTTCCAAATTCACTTGTAACGATGGTGTTATATAAAATCCCGTTTTCAGGTAACGTCCCCTTATCTTTCATCGTAGAAACAATATAGTGTAAGATAATCGCGCCAGTTTGATTTCCTGTTAAAAATCGGTACGCTCCATCATGCTTCGCCATGACCCCTAAACGATCCCCATCAGGGTCTGTTGCGATTAAGAGATCAGCATTTTCTTTTTTACCCGTTTCAATCGCATATTCAAACGCGGTTTCGTCTTCAGGATTAGGATTTTGAACCGTTGAAAAGTTAGGATCAACTACCATTTGACTCTCAACAGTGCTTACGCCATACCCACTTTCTTTCAACGTTCTTACCCCAATATCTCTAGATGTTCCATGAAGCGGGGTAAAAACAATTTTAATGGATTTATCGAGTTCAGGATTGAGTTGAATGGAGTGTACCTTTTTAATGTAAGTATCATCCATTGGAGTCGAAAGGATATCCACCAATTTTTGCTCAAGTGCTTCATCAAAGCTTACACTATCAATAGTAAATATATTTTCAACCGTATTGAAATACTCAATCACTTTATCCGCCATTTTAGGTACTAACTGGCACCCCGTATCGTCATAAAATTTAATGCCGTTATACTGGGGGGGATTATGCGATGCAGTGACCATAATTCCACCTGAAGCCTGCATTTCTCTAACCGCGAAAGAAAGCTCCGGGGTTGGTCTTAAAGCATCAAAAAAGTAGGTCTTTATGCCAAATGCACCAAGTACCCCTACACATTCCTTGGCAAACACATCAGAGTTTTTTCTATTATCATGTGCTATCACGACGCCTTTATCTTTTGCATCATCATAGGTGGTGAGTATAAACTTTGCAAAGCCATAGAGTGCTTTTCGAACGGTGTATATATTTAAGCGATTGGTTCCGAGCCCCATTATGCCTCTTATTCCGCCTGTCCCAAAAGAAACATCTTTATAAAAAGCTTCTTCAATTTCATCTGGCGACATCGCCTTTAACGTTTCTATATCTTCAGCCTTCATCGATGGCTCATTTAACCATTTTTGATACTTTTTATTCATAGGCAGTCATTCCTTTTCTTATATAATATAACAAACAAACTTTAACAGTTGTATTATAACTTAATCAAGTTGGCTTTTCAACTGAAAAAATGAAATTATAAATAACAAAAAATATCGTTAAAAGCCTTATATATAGCCTTTTTAAAGTTTGTTTTTTTAAAGAATACCCGTGATGCTATTAAGAAAAATTATAAAAAAAGGAGAGCGTAATCGCTCTCCAGAATTATTTTATTTTTCAGTTTTATCAGTATCAACAAAATTATTGCCTGGTTTCCAACCGCATGGAACTAATTTTCCAGCGACTTCATTTTGAAATACTTCTAAGGTACGCAAGATCTCATCGACATTACGTCCGCCTTCTCCATGGTTTACATGAGCAGCTTTCAATATGCCATTAGGCGCAATAATAAAGGTTCCACGCCACGCCACGCCTTTTTCTTCATCTAAGATACCATACGCTTCACTGACTTCATGTGCATTGTCTGAGGCGTGAATATGGTCTAATTTCCCTAAGTCGCCTACTTCTTGCCATGCCAGGTGAGAAAACACACTGTCAGTAGATGCCGCAATAAGTTTTGCGCCTTTTTCTTCAAACTTTTGATTCAGTTCATTGAACCGTTGAATTTCAGTCGGACAAACAAATGTGAAATCTAAAGGATAAAAATATAGTACTACCCATTTCCCATCATCTAATAAATCGTCTAAACTGACAGTTCCAAAACGCTCAGTTCCTGCGCCCGTAGGCATTACCGTTTCCATTTCAAATTTTGGGGCAGGCTTTCCGACTTTTGCGCCAGTAACATAAACCGTGTTTTCATATTTTTTCATAAAGAATCCTCCTGTAAATTATTTTCAACGCTAATCTTAACAGTTTTTATTATGATTGCAAAATTTAACAATAATTTTTACATTTAGGATTCTAAATAAATGATTATTTTACAGGGGTAATTTTCCAAATTTCATTGGCATAGTCATTAATCGTACGATCTGAAGAAAAATAACCGCTTTTAGCGATATTCATTATCGTCATATCATACCAACGTGCTTTATCTTTATAGAGTTCATTTAAATTTTCATGCGCATTGGCGTAACTTCTTAAATCTTTTAATACGTAGTATTGATCACGTGAGAGTAATTTATCGCGAATTTCTTTAAATTCACTTCTAGAAACGCCTGATAAGAACCCGTTTGTCAGTTGATCTACGACAGTTTTAATTTCCCCATCATTTTCATAAATTTCTAAAGGATCATAAGATTGTGCTTTATTTAACGCCGTGACTTCGTCACTATCCATCCCAAAGATTTCTATATTTTCTTCACCGACTAACTCAGCGATTTCAACGTTGGCCCCATCAAGGGTCCCAATCGTTAAAGCACCATTCATCATAAATTTCATGTTCCCGGTTCCGCTTGCTTCTTTAGTGGCAGTTGAAATTTGTTCTGATATGTCCGTTGCCGGGATGATTTGTTCAGCATAGGTAACATTATAGTTTTCAACAAAAACAACTTTTAAGTATTGGTTGGTTGCAGGGTCGTTGTTGACTTTATTGGCGATGGTGTTGATGAGTTTAATAATTTTTTTAGCATAATAATACCCACTTGCGGCTTTCGCACCAAAGATAAAACTATGCGGTTCATAGCTATCTCTAAAGGCTTGATCAGCTTTCAAACGATTGTAGGTCATTAAAATATGTAAGGCGTTCATAAGCTGGCGCTTATATTCGTGCAAGCGTTTAATTTGAACATCAAAAATACTGTTTGGGTCAAGTTTAATGCCTTGTTCTTTTTCAATTCTTGCGGCTAAGATTTGTTTTTTACTGAGCTTAATTTTTGCCAATTGGCGACGAACAGGTTCCTCGCCAATTGAAGTTTCAAAGGCCTTGAGTTTTTCTAAATCTTCTACCCAGTTTCCAACTTTTGATTCTAATAAAGTTGTTAATTCTTTATTAATATGTTGTGCCCATCTACGATGAGTAATTCCATTGGTTTTAGAATTGAATTTTTGGGGATAAAGGGCATAAAATTCTGGCATTTCATGATTCGTTAATATTTTCGTATGAAGCGCCGCGACCCCGTTTACACTAAATGAACCGACAATAGCTAAATGCGCCATACGCACTTGGCCATCTCCGATAATCGCCATTTGATTTGTTTTACTGCGATCGCCTTCAAAACGCGCATTTAACATGCCGGTATATCGGCGATTTATCTCTTCGATAATTTGATAAATTCTTGGGAGTGTCGGTTGAATTAATGAAATCGGCCATTTTTCTAAGGCTTCTGCTAATAGGGTGTGATTCGTATAAGCACAAGTATTTTTAGTGACGTCCCACGCTTCTTCCCATGTAAAATCATGTTCATCGAGTAAAATCCGCATCATTTCAGGAATAATTAAGGTTGGATGGGTATCGTTAATTTGAAATACATGTTTTTCATGGAAATTGCTTAAGGTATTTTCAGCGTTAAAGTGTTTACGCATAATATCTTGTACGCCTGCAGCTGAGAAGAAATACTGTTGTTTAATTCTTAAAATTTTTCCTTGGTCCGTGGTATCGTCTGGATATAAAAATCCACTGAGTGCACGGATTTCATCGTTGTATTCAAACGCGTGTTTGTCACTTGGATAATGAGCCGTAGGTTCAGCGTTCCATAATCTTAAGTAGTTATAAACATCATTTTTATAGCCGACAATTGGTACATCATAAGGCACGGCTAAGATTTTTTCTTCTGGAGTATAAACGGCGCTTTCATCATGAAATTCTACACTTCCACCAAACGGAATTTCAATCGCGTCTTCAGCGCGTCGAATTTCCCAAACGTATTGGTCTTTTAACCAATCATCTGGTTTTTCTATTTGGTAGCCATCTTTAATCGATTGTTCGAAGAATCCATAACGATAACGGATTCCCATGCCGTGTCCTTTTAACGCAAGTGACGCAATCGAATCTAAGAAACATGCGGCTAGGCGGCCTAAGCCCCCATTTCCTAACCCCGCATCAACTTCTTTATGTTCAATGGTGTTTAAATCAATATCCATGTCGTTAAAGGCATCCTCTACTACATCTCTTAACCCTAAGTTGTGGATATTATTGGTGATTAAACGTCCCATTAAAAATTCCATTGAAAAATAATGCAAGGTTCTAGGATAGTCTTGTTGCGCTAACGTTGCTTTAAAGTCATACCAATTATGTTTGATATACTCTGCAACCATGTTGCCTAAGACTAAATATTTCTCACGATCAGAACTGTTTTCTAAGTCTGTAACATATTCATCTCTTAATCTTTCTTTGAAGGTTTTTACAAACGCTTCTTTTGATTCAAATGCTTTTAACATACAATCAATCTCCTTATATAATGTGCGGTATTTTCTTAGAGCATCGTTGAATAAATTTCTATCATTTTTTGGGCCTGGGTGTCAAGGGAAAAATCACTTTTCATCCCCCGCAACATCAGTTTGCGCCAATCAATGTTATTGTTTTTATATAAATCGTAAGCATCGGTGAGACGGTCTTTTAAATAATATCGATCGTATTGGAAAAATGAAAAGCCGTTTCCACGCTTAGTGAACGGGTCATAGTCTATCACACTATCGGCTAATCCTCCAGTCTTTCTCACAAGGGGAACGGTTCCATATTTCATGGCGATCATCTGCGATAGACCGCATGGTTCTACCCTTGATGGCATTAAAAACAAATCAGCGCCAGCGTAGATGTAGTTCGGCTCGGTCGCGTCATATCCGATGTTCAATTTCACTTGTGAGGGATACTTTTCTTCTATGGCACTTAAGCCTGCTTCAAGACTTTTATCTCCACTTCCGAGTAAAACAAATTGGATATCGGAATGTTCATGTAATAAGTCATCAAGCATTTCTAAAATAATCGGAAATCCTTTTTGTTCAGTAATTCTTGAAACCATCCCGATAATAAACTTATTGAGTCCCATCGTCAACTGCATTTTTTCTTGTAAGAACAGTTTATTTTCGTTTTTTGTAAAGAGCTTACCTTGATCATATTGCGATAAGATAACTTTATCGGTTTGAGGAGAAAAAACTTTTGGAAGTCCGTTTAAAACGCCATGAAAATCTCTTTCTCTTTTAAGCAATGCATTGGTAAGATTTTTCCCGTAATATTCATATTTAAGTTCATTACGGTATGTCGGCGATACCGTCGATAATTTATCGGCGTGGGCAATGCCTTCTTCCAAAAAGTTCACATTATGAGTGCCGTTCGTTTTTAAACTTAAAGCATCATAGATCTTTTCATTACAATGGCCTTGATAATCGATATTATGAATGGTCAGTAACGTCTTTGGAGGCGTTTCAAGGGTGGTTTTTAATAAATTAGGTAATAATCCTGTGTGCCAATCATGGAGGTGTAAGATATCGAATGATCCAATCAATTCCAAAGCTTCTTTTACTGCTAGGTTGAAAAACGCAAATCGCATGCAGTCATCGTCATAGCCATAGAGTTTTTCACGTTCGAAATACTTAAAACTTTCAATAAAGTAATAGGTCACTTTTTTTCGTTGATGTTTATAGAGTCGAATTTTACGAACTTCACCGTCGAAGTCAAAGGTTTTTGATGCAACGTAAAGATAGGTTTGGGCAAACGTTTTTTTAATGTCTGGATATAACGGTAAAATAACGCTCACTTCAACCCCTTTTTTAATTAAGGCGCTTGAAAGACCGCCCATGACATCGGCTAAGCCCCCAGTTTTAATGTAAGGATACGCTTCGCTACCGACAAACAGTACTTTTAAATCACTTTTATCGGTTAATATTTGTTCTTTTTGGGTGATGAATGGCTGGGTTTTACTGCCTTCTATGATAGTGCCGCTTTTGACCACGACGCCTTTATCAATCACGGCATGCGAAACGTATGCATTGCGTTCAATAATGGCATTACTCATCAAAACAGAATGCGAAACTTCCGCGCCTTTTTTAATGACGCAATCACGACCAATCACGCTTTTAACGATTTTTCCTCTTATGTAGCTGCCGCTTCCAATTAAAGCGTCATGAACATAAGCATCTTTTCCGTACCGCGCTGGGGGTGCAGTTTTTTCTTTCGTTAAAATTGGATGCTTACGTGAAAAAATATAGCGCCCAATCTCAAATTTTAACATATCTAAATTGGTTCTTAGATACGTGTAAGGGTCATTGATTCGTTTGGTGTATGGTTCATGTTTATACAGGTTTCTTGTTAATTGCTTATTTTTAAGTAATAACTCGTTTATGGTTTTATACGGTAGTGTGTCATAATTCATGATGTATTCGATCAACGTATCTTTGTTGATGATATAGGACTGTAAGCGGTAGTTACTATGCATAATCTCAGTAATATCTGCGGTTGAAGCGATATGATCTTCTAATACTTTATTGAAATCAATGTTCCAAACGATATCAGAAGGGATAATCAAACAATACATTTGACTAGAGCGTCTAAAATACTCAAAATGCTCATGCATTCGCTGAAACGTTAGATTTTCTTCACTTGGAAGCATCATATTTTTAGGTGGTAAAATAAATAGACCATCGCGCCGTCTATCTAAATTCCAACGTTTACCGCTCCCAACATGGTCTTGTAAAGAACGATAGTTCCCAAAGGGGAAAATTGCAACGTTAGTAATGCCAGCATTTTTGATGTTAGACAGCGCAAAATCAATTAATCTATAACGACCGGCAAAGGGTAAGGCACCAGGCATCCGGTGTAAGGTGAGTTTTTCAAACCCGCCTCTAGATGAGGCGTCTATAATGGCCAAAAGTTCATTCATATTTTTCATCCCCTAACGCCCATAAAATATCATTATCAATCACTTTCACTGTATCATGAATCACGCTGGTATTGGGTGGGATAACGGTATTTTCTAATATAATAACATTTTTTAAGTGGCAATTTTCGTTGATGGTCACGTTAGAATAAATGATGCAGTTTTCAACATGAGCGCTCTCGTGAATGACCACTGATTCTGACAAAATGGAATGCGTAACGCTTCCTTCGATGATACACCCATCAGAAATCAAAGAATACTTAATCGGTTCTTTTAACGCAATATGATGCGGGGGATAATCACTCGATTTTGTATAAACAGGTAAGTGTTTATAATCATTTAACTTTAAATATTCAGGGTGATCAATTAAATCCATATTAGCTAAAAAGAGCGTGTCGATGGTCCCTACATCTCTAAAGTAATCTTCAAAAAGATACGCATTTAGATGGTAGTGTTCTTCGAGCATTTTAGGAATAATATCTTTGCCAAAATCAAATCCTTCTGGCATATCCGCGCTTAAGATATGGGCAAGGACTTTACGGTTAAAGACATAAATGCCCATCGAAGCGTATGCTCCTTTAGGATTGGACGGTTTTTCTTCAAATTCAACAATCCGGTTGGTATCATCCTTAGATAAAACACCATATCTCGAAAGTGAATCGTGCGGCGTAAACGCTGCGATGGTAATGTCAGCGCCAGATTTAATATGCGCTTTAATTAAAAGGTTGTAATCCATTTTATAGACGTGATCCCCTGGAAGTATTAAGACATAGTCGCTATCATGACGGTCTAAAAAATGCATGTGCTGCCGCACAGCATGGGCAGTTCCTTTTTGCCATTTTTCGCCTTCATAAGACGTGAATGGTGTTAAAAACTGAATCCCACCCGGGGTAATATCTAAATCCCATGAAGCGCCATGTTCTATGTAATGCATTAAACTATGAGGTTCATATTGCGTAACCACTCCGATGGTACTTATAAATGAATTGGTTAAGTTTGATAACACAAAATCGATTAAGCGGTACTTCCCCCCAAACGGTAAAGCTGGTTTAGCCATGTGTTTGGTTATAGGATGTAATCGAGTCCCTTTCCCCCCTACTAAAAGCATCGCTACAACGTTACTTTTCATTTGGAACCCACTTTAATAAGGTAATCGATAAAGGCGATAAAAGCATTTCTATGCTATGTTTAAAGTCTTTAAACGGAGTAGGTTTTGATTCAAGGGGGGTGCCATTATATAGATCAGACCCACCATACGTTTTAAGGTCTGAGTTTAATAGTTCTTTATAAATCCCTTTTTTAGGAACGCCTATTGAAAAATGATGATGCACCTCTGGAGTAAAATTAATGACCACAATAATTAAGTCTTGTTGGCTGTTTCCATATCGAATAAAACTTAGCACACTTTGTTCGTTATTATCAGCGTCAATCCACTGAAAGCCTTTAGCGTCATGGTCTAGTTCATAAAGCGCTTTTTCCGTTGTAGAAAGTTCGTTCATTTTACGGGTAAACCTTAAAGCAGACTCATGCATGGGATAACTTAAAAGTTGCCAGTCAAGTTCGGTATAATCTTTCCATTCGTGCATTTGCGCAAATTCTTGACCCATGAATAAAAGCGATTTGCCAGGATGGGTATGCAAATACCCAATTAAGGCACGATAATTCGCAAACTTTTGCCAGTAATCGCCTGGCATTTTATCGACCAATGTCTTTTTACCGTGAACAACTTCATCGTGAGAAAATGGTAAGATATAGTTTTCACTAAAAGCGTACATTAAGGAAAATGTTAATAAATTATGATGGTATTTTCTATGGATAGGATCTTTAGAAAAATAGCTTAAAGTATCGTTCATCCATCCCATATTCCATTTATAGTTAAATCCTAATCCCCCCTCGTGCGTTGGGTGGGTAACTTTAGGATAAGCACTTGAATCTTCAGCGATTAAAAGGGCATGTTCAAACGTTTGAAAAACATGGTACGATAATGATTTTAAAAATTCTTGAGCCCCCTTATTTTCTCCTTTTTGAGGGTCGCCATGGTAATAAAGCATATAGCTTACCGCATCGACTCTAAAGCCATCCATATGAAATTCTTTCATAAAATATAAAGCGGCACTAATTAAAAAACTTCGAGTAAACCCTTTGCCTAAATCAAAGTTTACCGTGCCCCATTCCACGTTTAATGCAATATCATCGTGTGGGTATTCAAATAAAGGCGACCCATCAAACCGATATAATCCGTGGGCGTCTTTACAAAAATGTCCTGGTACCCAATCTAATAATACTTTAATGTTGTGTTGATGGCATTGATCAATAAAGTATTTTAAATCATCTACGGTTCCATAGCGGGAAGTGACTGCGAAATACCCTAAGCCTTGATAGCCCCACGAACCATCAAAAGGATGCTCAATAATCGGCATTAATTCAACGTGGGTAAAATGATTTTCAAGTAGATAAGGGATTAAATATTCTACAAGATCACTATACGTGTGAAACCGTCCGTCTGGACGCTGTATCCATGTGCCTACGTGCAGTTCATATATATTCATCGGCGCGCTGTAAGGCGCATTATTTTTGCGCGTGTGCATATAGGACGTATCTTGCCACGTGTAAAGGTCACGGTCGGTCACAATGCTTAATGTTTCAGGGCGATGCGCATGGTAAAACCCAAACGGATCAGACTTATCTAATGTTTCCCCTTGTAAAGTAAATATTCGGATTTTATAGCGCGCGCCTGTTAAATCTTGATCTACCCGGATAGAAAAAACCCCGCGGTCATTTTCAGGCGTTAAAGCATGTTTTGCATCATCATAATTATTAAAATCCCCGATGATACTCACGCCTTTAGCGTTAGGAGCGTACACCCGAAACACGGTCGCAACCGCGGCTCCATTGTCTTTAATCAAATGCGCCCCAAAAAATTCATACATATCGATTAATTGCCCGTTGTCTAAGTAATACTGTGTATCTTGGTTGAATGGTTTCATAAATCCCCCTAGTTATAGTTGACGTTTAATTAAATCATAGCTAAACCCTTCACGCAGTAATTTTTGAATACATTTTTGTTTTTCTTTATAGTCCTTTAAATCATATTTGTTTTTTAAATGATGAATTCTTTTATCAATTAAGGTGGTCTCATCGGTATTCGATTTTGACGTTTCGATGAAGGCATTAATTTCGCGTTTAATAATGGCACTATCAAACCCCTTACGCATCAAAGCCGCATAAAGTTTCTCGCGTTGTTTTTGAACGGGAAAATTTTGGAGGTGCGTTGCGTCTTGAGTGATAAGTTTTTGAATCTTCTCGCTTTGAAGATCATCGCTAAATTGTTTAAGTGCATCTTCAATTAAAAACGAATCAAACCCCTCTTTTTTGAGTTTTTGTTTAATGAACCCAGGGCCCTTTAACTCAAAATTTAAATATTCTTCCATACGCATTTTTAAAGCTTTTTCATCGTTTATATAGCCTAAATCTTCTAACGCCGTTACCACTTGATTAACATATTTTGTCGTTTCAGTGTACGGCATTAAAGCAGTTTTTAAAGCTTGAGCGGAATAGTGTTTTCTGCCTAAAAGGTCAATCGCTTTTTGCATTAATGTATTATAGTGATTTTCTTTAATAATGGCATCATACGTCGCCTTTTTTAAAGGCGGTTTATTTAACAGTTGATATTTAATGACCGTATCGGTATGGAGTTCAATGGCTTGCCCGTCAATTTTTATGGTGAAAAAGTTTCGTTTAGACGCTTTAATGGAATCAATTTTGATATACGCCTCACTCATGGTCCACCAAATATCTTAAAGCGGTGGTAAACATATTATCATGTAATACATCGCTTCTATAGTCAAACATTGCTTCATTAAGCGCTTGGGCTGTGTCGATATCTAAAACCCCATCGCTTGGTAAATCATGGGCAGTTTGAAAGGCTTCCAATGCGTTTAAGGTCTCATGGTCAAAATACCCATCGCTTCTAATATCACCAAACTCAAGGGTGTTTAACATAATTTGCATTGGTTTGATGATGCGTAAATCGACGGTGTCGTAAGTGAATGTTTCATCAGATTTAAAATAGAGGCTTCCTAATGTAAAAATAGGGTCAGGGGTTTCTTCAATAGTCGGACTAACAGACGGTATGTCGCCGCCAATATTATTGACCCATGTGCCACTAGACGTCAGCCATTGGCCCCGTGAAATTCTAATTTCATCGCCTTCTAATATGTCTGGTTTATAGGTATATTGCATGGTTCCTTTTCCTAAAGAGTCAACGCCTACCACTTCATAGCCACCCTGTTCTTGCATCGCTGATGCAAATACTTCTGATGCACTGGCAGAAAAATCATTGATAAGGGTCACAATTTCATACGGTTTTTGTTGGTCTAAAAGGCCATAAAAATGCGATGGCTCACTTGGAACCCCGTCTTCAAATTCACGGATTGAAAACATCGGTTCGCCGTCATCGACTAAAAATAGTCTTAAAATATTTAATACCGCGGTTAAAAAGCCGCCGCCGTTATTGCGAACATCGACAACCAATCCGTCAAGTCCTTCGGTTTCTAACGTTTGAAGCGCTTGATTAAAGCGCGATGCGGTTTCGCTACCAAAGCTATTGATACGGATATATCCAATCGATTGATTGGCTTCTTCCACCATTTCATATTCTATGGTAGGATTATCAATTTCTTCACGGGTCATCGTGAAATATAACGTCTCTGAAACCCCTGGACGATCAACGCCAATTTCTACTTCTGTACCTTCTTCACCCATAATCGCAAGCATCACTGGAATCAAGCCTTGACCGCGCAGATTTTCGCCATCAACATGAGAGATTAAATCGCCATTCAATAATCCGGTGCGCATTGCAGGGGAGTTTTCGAACACGCTTCTAATGACCGGTGAGTTATTAATATTCTCAACGGTAACCCCAATGCCGACAAAGCTTTCTTCCATAGTATTTTGGAGCCGTTCAACTTCTTCTTGGGTTTGATAAGAAGAGTACGGATCGTCTAGGCCATTAAAGAGCCCATAAATTGCGGCTTCAATTAACGCTTCGCTGCTGGCGCCTTGGTAGTGATAAGTTTCTAAATAATTAAGAACCGTTTCAAAACGTTGTAAATCATACTCCCCATCATTGTCGTTTAAATCATCATGCGCTTCACCATTTGTTGGAATATTGTTTTGGTTATCATCATTATTGTTTGAAGGCTCATCATTACTATCAAGGGTACAGGCCGATAAGGTAAAGACGAGTAAAACTATACTAAATACAAACAGTAGTTTTTTCAAAGTCATCACATCCTCATAAAATTATTAATCTTGAAACATCGTTAATGCATGTTGAATTTTTAAATCGTTGTCTATAGCGTTTCTAAAATCAAGTAACTTTTCATTTAATGCGTTGGCAGTTTCGCCATCCACCTCACCGCTTATTGAAAGGTCGTAATCTGCTTGAAAATATTCAACAGCATCACGCGTTTGATCATCAAAATAGCCATCCGTTCTTAGGCTAAAATCATAAAATGCATTGAGCATATTTTGGATATCTTCGGTGCGGGAATCAACGGTGTCATATTTTAAAGCGCCCTCTAAAACATACACGTTCGCAATCTCAAATACATCGCTTCGGTTGACCTCGGTAGTAGGGTACACACTGGCTTGGTCCCCATCAACTTGGTTCACCCATGTATTGTTTGGGGTCAACCAAATGCCGTTAGATAAATGCAGTTCATCGTCATTCATGGTGCCATGAGAAAATGGCGATTGCATTGTTCCTTTTCCAAAACTCGGCATTCCAATGACTTCGTATCCACCGTGTTGTTTCATCCCTGCGGCAAATACTTCTGAAGCACTGGCAGAAAATTCGTTTATGATAGTAATTACTTCATACGGTTTTTTCTCATCACCACTCGCTTCATATTCAGTGCGGCTTATCTCTCCACTTTGAAAGGTTTCTGTCGCAAATAAAGGCAAGTCGCTTTCAATTAAGAAAAGATCCATTAACCCTATTACGGTGTCTAAACGACCACCACTATTATTTCTAAGATCTATAATGAGACCGTCAATGCCCGCGTTTTCTAAGTCGCTTAAGGTCTCTTCAAAAAGGCTTAAGGTTTCGTGTCCAAAACTGTTGACTGAAATAAAGCCAATGGTTTTTCCATCGTGTTCCATTGTTTCAACGGTTACCGTTGGATTAGGAATTTCACGGCGCGTCATTTCCATAAACAAAGGCTCCTCAACGCCGCTACGCGCTACGCCAAGTTCTACGGTCGTCCCTTCTTCGCCTTGGACTAATAGAAGTGTCGCAAGATAAGCTTTTGATTCAACATTGTCTCCATCAACATGCGTAATTCTATCGCCTGGTCTTAACCCTGCGCTTTGTGCGGGAGAATCATCCCAGACCCTTTGAATGACAATATTATCATCTCTATTTTCAACCGTTACGCCGACGCCGACGAACGATTCGCCTAAGCTTTGTTGGAATTGTTCGTATTCTTCTTCGGTGTAATAAGCACTGTAAGGATCATCTAACGTATTCATCATCCCTTGAATGGCGCCTTGCCATAAATCTTTTTGGTCAGGTTCAGAATAATGGTAGTTTTCTAAAAAGTTCATTACCGTTTCAAAACGGGCTTCTTCATCGGCGTCTTGATTGCCGAAATTAATGTTAATCGGATCGCACGCAAAAAGCGTCAATATCATAACAAGTCCTAATAATCCTATTATTTTTTTCATTATCAATCATCTCCTTGATACGTTGTAAAATCTCCGTGAATCTCTGTGGCCGGCGAAGCAAACACAAACGCTTCGGGATCAGTTTGGGCAATAATTTTACGAATCATAAAGTATTCATCTTTGGTGATGACACTAATCAACATCGTTTTATTCTCTTGGGAATAGCCCCCTTCTGCAGGAACTAAAGAAACGCCGCGTTCAATGGCTTCGTATATATGTTGTTTAATTTCATTGGGCATCGTGGTAATGATGTGGACCGCTTTTAACGTATTAGAACCAGCAACCACTACATCTGCGACTTTTCCACTGATGGCCATTAATAATAACGCATACAGTCCCATAGCGATTCCGCGTTCTGGATCGTGGAAAAAGACAATGACACCGCTTAAAACAATCGCCCCATCCACAATGTATATGGATAGGCTTAATGGCATTTTAAAGATACGGTGTAAAATTTTAATGGGGATATCGGTGCCCCCTGAAGTTCCGCCATATTTTATCACCATGCCAAACCCTATCCCTAAAAGGGCGCCGCCAAATATTACATATAATAAAGGATCATCAGGAATAGGTAAAAAGGGCGAAAAGGTTTCTAATAAAAATAGGAAAAACGGGAACATAATAGAGCCATAAATACTTCTGGTAAAGGATTTAAAGCCTAAGAAAAACCATCCCATAAGGAGTAAAACAACGTTTAAAATCGCCACAATTGCTGAAACTCTTAAGCCTAGTAATTCACCAAATAAAATCCCAACCCCACTCACACCACCAATTACATAGCCCGGTGGATAGATGAAATAGTAAATACCCGCTACCATAATAAAGACCCCTAATGTTATATATGCGTAGCGTTCTATAAATGATATATTTCTAATCATTTTGATCGTAATTTCCATTTGAAATACGCGTTGATGAAGGGATCTAAGTCGCCATCTAATACTTTTTCTACATTTCCAGTTTCATGCGAAGTTCGATGATCTTTGACCATATTATACGGATGCATCACGTAAGAACGAATTTGAGACCCAAAAGCATTGGACCCATCTTGTTGTTTTATTTGAGCGATTTCATCGGTTTTTCTTTCTATTTCACGTTGATATAATTTCCCTTTTAAAATCTTTAAGGCTTGTTCTCTATTTTGGATTTGAGAACGCTCATTTTGACACGTTACGACAATGTTGGTTGGCTTATGGGTAATGCGGACCGCACTATCGGTGGTGTTTACACTTTGGCCCCCCGCTCCAGAACTACGGTAAGTATCAATTTTTAAGTCCCCATCGTTAATCTCGATATCGATG
Source organism: uncultured Candidatus Izemoplasmatales bacterium (assembly GCA_964386055.1). Lineage (GTDB taxonomy): Bacteria > Bacillota_I > Bacilli_A > Izemoplasmatales > Izemoplasmataceae > B1SED10-225. The sequence goes on from CAYLQZ010000015.1 coordinate 34,969, forward strand.
GTATCGTCAATTTCAGGGACCACGTTGATACTCGCAAAACTGGTGTGTCTGCGGCCTGAGGAATCAAATGGTGAAATTCTGACCAAGCGATGCACCCCTGATTCGGCATTTAATATCCCAAACGCATATTCGCCTTTGATGGTCACTGTCGCACTTTTTAATCCCGCTTCTGTTCCGTCTAAATAATCATTGACTTCAAAAGTGAACCCTTTTTTCTCGCTAAAGCGTCTAAACATACGATAAAGCATCATCGCCCAGTCTTGGCTTTCAGTTCCCCCAGCGCCTGGATGAATTTCTACGATGGCATTTAAGGCATCGTACGCTTCTGATAAAAACAACTTGATTTCGAGATCACTAAAGGCTTTTTCAGTTTCATTGATCAACCTTTCAAGGTCTTCATCGCCTTCCCCTAATGATTCTAGTTCTAAGCCGAGTTCAATGTTTTCAAGCTTGTCTTTCAAATTGTTGTATGCCGAAAGAGACGCTTTTAAGCGCTTAATTTTTTGAATGGTCTTATTGGCGTTTTTGTGGTCATCCCAAAAGCTATTTTCATACGTTTTCGCTTCTAGCGTTTCAATTTCTGATTTTAATGCGTTGGTATCTAATAAGGTTTCTAAATCTAATAACCTTTGTTCAAACGCTTCTAAATGTTGTTTTATATCATGGGTTTCCATATTCATCATTCCTTGTTTTTTATAAAGACCCAAGATGCACTCTTGAGTCTTTAAAATTTATCTTCCGTGACAGTGTTTATACTTTTTCCCACTACCGCAAGGGCAAGGGTCGTTTCGACCAATTTTTTGTTTTCGAATTGGTTGTTTTTTCTTCGTTTCTTCTTTTCCTGATGACGTCCGCGTTGGTTTAGCAACTTGTTGACGTTGCATGTTATCACGAATTTGTCCGCGTAACATATAACGCGTCACATCGGCTTCGATTGATGCGATCATATCTTCAAACATAGAGTATCCAATTTCTTTGTATTCTCCAAGTGGGTTTTGTTGACCATATGAACGAAGTCCAATACTTTGACGTAGTTCACTCATTTGATCAATATGTTTTACCCAATAAGTATCCACAACTCTTAACAAAATAACTTTTAAAAACTCGTTGAATTTATCATCGCCATATTGACTGCGCTTCGATTCAAATTCTTTGACAAACACGTCGTTTAAATAGTCAACTAAAGTTTCACTATCGGTCGCCATTTTAGATTTTTCTAGCAACTCTAATGGATAAACTTTTTTATCTAGCGCATAAAATAAATCATCGACATTCACACGTTGGGTTTTATCTTCTGGGTCAATGTAAGAACTCACCAACCGTTCTAAATGCCTTTTCGCAATCGGTTTGGCCATCTCAATGATGGAATCATTGAGTAAAACATCACGTCTTTGTTGGTAGATAACTTCTCTTTGTTGGCGTAAAATTTCATCGTATTGTAAAACAGTTTTACGGCGGTCGTAGTTATTGCCCTCAATTTGTTTTTGCGCCCGTTTGATAATACCTGAAAAGATTTTATAGTTTAAAGGGCCTTGGGTTTCTTCTTTAGTTGAACTTAATCGTTCGACTTGTCGTTTAAAACGATCACCTGCAAATCTTCTAACCAGTTCATCGTCGCCTGATAAGAAAAATTGAGAAAATCCTGGATCCCCTTGACGACCACTTCGTCCACGTAACTGATTGTCAATACGGCGAGACTCATGACGCTCAGTTCCTAAAACCGCAAGCCCGCCTGTTTCAACGACGCCTGGTCCTAGTTTAATATCGGTTCCTCGACCTGCCATGTTCGTCGCAATGGTTACGGAGCCTTTATGCCCGGCCTTTTCAATAATTTCTGCTTCGCGTTCATGGTTTTTAGCGTTTAATACGTTATGAGCAACGCCCCGTTTTTTTAAGAGCTTTGATAATTTTTCGGAACTCTCAATTGATACGGTCCCAATTAATAAGGGTTGGCCTATACTATGACGTTTTTTAATTTCATCGGCTAAGTAAACGTATTTATCATCCGTATCAGCAAAGATTGCGTCGTTATCATCTAAACGAATAACGGGTTCATTGGTAGGAATTTGAATGACCAACATATTGTAGATATTTTGGAATTCTTCTTCCTCGGTTTTCGCAGTCCCCGTCATCCCTGAAAGCTTATCGTACATTCTAAATAAGTTTTGGAAGGTAATGGTGGCTAGGGTCGTCGATTCTTTTTTAATCTGCACCGCTTCTTTCGCTTCCAAAGCTTGGTGTAACCCTTCTGAATACTGTCGACCGGGCATTAATCTTCCGGTAAATTGATCAACCAATACAACCTCACCATCTTGAACCACATAGTCCACATCTCTTTCCATTGTAAAATGGGCTTTAATCGCATTATTGATGTGATGCAGTAAGGTAACATGATCTAAATCGTATAAGTTATCAAGTCCGAAATGGCGCTCGGCTTTTTTAACTCCAGAGCTATTTAAAGTTACATTTTTTGTTTTAACTTCATAGTCATAGTCATCTTCGTTTAAGGTACGTGCAAACGCATTGCCTTGTTCATAAAGGTTTTGGGTTTGTTTCGCCCCTCCAGAAATGATTAATGGCGTTCTCGCTTCATCGACTAAAATAGAGTCTACCTCATCAATGATCGCATAGTTAATTTCTCTTTGAACCATATCTTCTTTATAAATCACCATATGGTCTCTTAAGTAGTCAAACCCAATTTCGTTATTGGTAGAGTATAAAATATCACAAGCGTACGCATCTTTTTTCTCATCTTTGGATAAATCTCTTACATTTAACCCCACCGTTAATCCTAAAAAGCGAAAAATATCTCCTATTTCCCCTGTAGCCTCACGGGAAGCGAGATATTCGTTGACAGTAACAATATGAACGCCTTTTCCTGATAATGCGTTTAAATAAGCAGGCATAACTGCGGTCAAGGTTTTCCCTTCCCCAGTTTTCATCTCTGCGATGTCACCATCATGTAATACTTTAGCTCCCATAATCTGAACTTTAAATGGTGTCATGCCTGTTACACGGGTTGATGCTTCTCTAACAACAGCAAACGCTTCAGTGATAATGTCATCAAATTCTGAACCATTTTTAAGTTTTTCTTTAAATGTTTCTGTTTTTGCTTTTAAGGCTTCATCAGAAAGTGCTTTAATCTCTTCGTGAAGCTCGATAACCGTATCGGCGAATTTGGCAAGTGGATTTTGCGCTCTTCTCGACGGGTCAAAAAATCTTTTTAGCATAATTTCACCTCATTTTTTCATATATATAATACCATAAAGCGCAGCGATTAAAAAGATAAACCGCTTGTAGATTGTGATTTTTTGTAGCGTATTTAGAAAACCAATCCCTTAAAAAAAAGGCCCTTTTGAAAGGACCTTTTACGTGCTATTCAGTTTCTATAACAGCGTAGTCGCCATCATTTCTTAAGTATAGTACATTAATGCGCTTGGTTGAGGTATCTTTATAAATATAAAAATCATGGCCAAGCATGTTCATTGCAGTAATGGCTTCTTCACTAGACATTTCTTCAGGTGAAATTTGTTTTTTCTTAACTGGTGACCCTACGAGTTCTCGTTCTAATGCTTCAAGGTCAATATCTTCATTGAATAAATCCGCAACCCCTTCTTTTTTGCGAAGGGAACGATTGACTTTCGTTTTATTTTTTCTAATTTGGCTTTCTAGCTTATCAATCGCAAGATCAACGGCCGCATACATATCTTCCTCTGCGACCTCTGCACGCATGGTGTAATACTTGGTAGGGATGGTCACTTCTACTTTGTGGTGATCATTGTAAGTTTTACATACAACAACGGCATCGAGTTCCTCTTTAAAATAGCGTTCGAGTTTACCGAGTTTTTCATCTGCATAATTCTCGATTGCTTGAGTCACTTCAAAGCCGTTTTTGCCACGAACTTCTAATTTCATGGACATCATCTCCTTTAT
>CAYLQZ010000016.1:0-38514 GCA_964386055.1 uncultured Candidatus Izemoplasmatales bacterium
ATAAATATAAGGCCTATCGCCCATAAAAAAAAGACGCATAATATGCGTCTTTTTGGTTTGGTGCGTTTCTATAAGCCATGTTCTGTATCCTAAAAGGATTACAATCATTTGTCTGCACATAATGTGCCTTTACCATAGGTTCATTTCCCTTGGTAAAGTGCCCCTACCAAAATTTGGGTTGCTGACTTGCGGGGTTTACCCGTTCCACCTTAAATGTCACCATCTAAGCTCGTCTCTGTGGCACTTTTAAAGCGTGCATATCTTTAAAAAGATAATTACGCAGCCGTCACCTGCAAACCACAGGTGCATGGCGTTATTGTTTCCGCCATCACAATCACTACATTCATCTCAGAATGTGTCAGCATGGACTTTCCTAACAGGGGGAAAGCCCCCTGCTCGATTGTCCGAAACGCATTTTTTTTATTTACTGTCTGATTCGCTACTTGGTTTTTTTCTTTCTGGAGCAGGTAATGTTGCTTTTCTAGAAAGGTCAATACGTCCACGATCATCAATGCCTATAACTTTTACATCAATGCGATCGCCAAGTTTTATCACATCTTCAACTTTGCCTACACGTTCGTGCGCTAGTTTTGAGATGTGGCATAGGCCATCTGTTCCTTTGAATAATTCCACAAAGGCCCCAAATTTTTCTATTCGAACGACTTTTCCTTTATAAACTTCTCCAACTTTTGCGACGCGTACTAAGTCTTCAATTTCTTTAATAGCGCTATTAATTGGCGCAATTGCATGGTGCATAATAGTGACGTGTCCATCTTGTTCGATATCGATTTTAACGTCATCGTTGTTTTCTACAATTTTACTAATTTGTTTTCCACCAGGTCCAATAACATCACGAATTTTTTCGGGGTCAATGACCATGATTTTAACTTTTGGCGCGTATTTTGATACTTCTGGTCGCGGTTCAGCGATAGCACCGAGCATATTGTCTAAAATCTCTAACCGTCCACGTTTTGCTTGATTAAGGGCCGTTTGTAATACTTCTTTTGTAAGGCCTGAAATTTTGATATCCATTTGAAGGGCCGTAATGCCATCTTTTGTTCCTGCAACTTTAAAGTCCATATCTCCAATATGATCTTCTAAGCCTTGGATGTCTGAGAGGACAATGTTTTTGTCGCCATCTTGGATTAATCCCATTGCAATTCCTGCAACTGGTGCTTTAAGTGGAACCCCTGCAGCCATTAATGACATACAGCCGGCACAAATAGATGCTTGTGACGTTGAGCCATTACTTTCTAAAATCTCAGATACGACTCTGATCGTATATGGGAAATCTTCTTCATCAGGTAATACCTGTTCTAAAGCACGTTCTCCTAAGGCACCATGTCCAATTTCGCGGCGTTTAGGCGGACCATAAAAGCCCGTTTCCCCAACACTATAAGGCGGGAAGTTATAATGCAACATAAACCGTTTTGTCTCTAACCCTTCCCCAAGGCCATCAATTTTTTGATGTTCTCCTAGGGCCCCAAGCGTTGTAAGGGATAAAGCTTGAGTTTGTCCTCTAGTAAAGAGTGCACTCCCATGCGTTCTTTCTAAAATGTCAATTTTACTTTCTAATTCACGAATTTCATCGAGTTTTCTACCATCAGCACGAATTTCTTCTTCAACAGTTATACGTCGTATTTCCGCTGTAATTAAGTCATCAATGGTACTTTTTGCATCTTTTACTTTACTTTTGTATTCTGCTTCATCGAGCGTTGAATAGTGTTGTTCAAAATACGCTTCAATTTCTTCTTTAAACGCTTTTGAATCTTCACTTCTTCGCTCGCGGTCATAAGACCCAACCGTTGCTTTGATTCTTTCACCAAATGTTTGTTCAACATACTCTAGGGCATCTACATCTTTAGTTTCCGGCGTGAATTCGATTTTTTCTTTCCCGAGTTCCGCAACAATTTCTTGTTGGAAAGTAACGAGTTTTTTAATCCATTCATGCGCAAACAAGATCGCATCAAGCATATCTTCTTCATCCACTTGTTTTGCACCGGCTTCAACCATGTTGATTCCATCATATGTCCCAGCGACTATTAAATCCATATCTGAATACTCTGCTTCTTCTTCAGTTGGGTTTAAAATAAACTCGCCGTTATTTCTACCTACAGTAACCCCAGCAATAGGTCCATCAAAAGGCATAGGTGAAATTCCTAAAGTAATCGATGATCCTAACATTGCTGTCATGGCTGGTGAATAATCCATATTCCCACTCATGACCGTATTAATAATTTGAATCTCATGTCTAAATCCATCCGGGAACAATGGTCTTAGTGGTCGATCAATTAAACGACCCGTTAATGTTTCATTATCAGAAGGCTTTCCTTCTCGTTTGAAAAATCCCCCCGGGATTTTTCCACCAGCGTATTGCTTTTCCGTATAATTGACCAATAATGGAAAGAAATTCATGTCTTTAGGTTCTCTAGAGGCTTGCATAACTGTTAACACTGAAGTATCTTCATAGTGTACCAGTGCGGCAGCCGTTGCTTGTTTGGCTAATTCACCAATCTCTACAACAATCTTTTTTCCATCGAGATCAAGTTCGAATTTTTTTGCTTTACTCATATTAAATTATTCCTCTTTTCTAAACTATTTATCATTTATTAATAATATCATATATAATGCGTTTCGTATAGTATTGAACCATTATAACTGGAAATAATTGACGTCTAAAAGGAATGGATTATAGGGCATAAAATCACTTTTTTAAAATTCCATGTCCCCCAACAACCGGGCGGATGTCATTGACAGTAATCATTACGTCTTCTTGAAACGAACGTAACAACTTAATGGTTTTCGCTATTTTCTTCCTGGGGATATGCATATGAAGCACTTCTTTTTTATCATCTCGACCATAAGCGTCTACAGCTGTAACGCCAAATCCCATTTCTCTTAAGGCAACGGAAACGCGCTTACCGTGTTGTTTTTTGACAATGGCTTCAATTTTCACCGTTCCAATCGCTATTTTACTTTCAATAATAGATCCAAAATAAATTCCAAAGGCAAACGCAAGCGATACTACGATAACTTTAATTGGGTCCCCTGTAATATCGATTAAGACGGTTGCGGTAATCAATACCCAAATAATAACTTCAAAAAAGCCAATAACGCTGCCTTTAAATTTTTCCCCTTTTGTGATAAATACTAAACGGACCGTTGCCATACCAACTTCAATAATTTTACCAATAAAAATCAATAGGTAAATTAATATTGGATTTAGAGATAAAAACCAATCCATAATGTAATCAATCCTTCTTTACGATGTCTTAAATGCTTTGCCGTCTATGAAGACTTTTTCAGGACGGGTCATAATATCAAATATATCTCCACTCCAAAGCACCAAATCAGCATCTTTTCCAACTTTAATAGACCCCACTCTATCGTCTAAGCGATTCAATTTTGCGGCATTGATGGTTAAGGCTTTTAAGGCAGCTTCTTTGCTTAATCCTGCTTTTACAAATAATGCAGCTTGGATTAAGTTATTTTGAATAGGCACAACCGGATGATCGGTCATAATGGCAAATTCAATGCCGTGTTCATCTAAAATGCGGGCACTATCGAACGAGCGATTCTTCGTCTCATATTTTGAAGCAGCCCCCATGGTTGGTCCTAAAATAACAGGAATTTTACTTGCTTTAACACTGTTGGCTATTAAATGAGACTCCGTTCCATGTTCGATCGTCATATCAATGTCAAACTCTTTTGCGATTCGAATAGCGGTCATAATATCATCGCTTCGGTGGGCATGAACTTTAACCAACAACCCATCAAAAACCCGGGATAAACTTTCAAGTTTCATATCAAAAGCCGGCGTATTTTTCCCATTTTCACTTTGTTTTTTAGCGATATGATACGCTTTTGCACGGGTTAGCCATTCACGAATAAGTGCCGCAGATGCCATCCGCGTTGAAGGGGATTTTTTTTGACCTGAATAAACACGTTTAGGGTTTTCCCCAAGGGCCATTTTCATACATACTTCTTCTTTTATAATCATGTCATCAACCGTTTTTCCATATGGTTTTAAAGCGGTAAAAGTGCCCCCAATAACATTGCCGCTTCCTGGTCCGCTTACTAAGGTAGTAATGCCGTTTTTAATGGTTTCATTAAAGGCAGTATCGTTGGGATTTAATGCATCTAATCCACGTAATTCAGGATAGATAGGATGAGTCAACTCATTGCCATCACTTCCTTCAAACTGAATGCCTTCTTCCATAATTCCTATATGACTGTGCGGTTCTATTAACCCTGGCGTCAACATTTTACCACCAGCATCAATGATATCGTAGCCTGCAAATTTAGTCGGATCAAAATCGCGGCCAACGTCAGTAATTTTCCCTTCATTAAAGGCGACATATCCAACGTCTTTATTAATGGTTTCCATGGTGTAAAGAACTGCATTTTTAATCACTTTCATTTGTTTCACGCTCCTGTTTTATTACGGATTTTTCATTTTCTTTTAAAACTAATTTTTCTTTATGAAGTTCAAAAAAGTAATGATAGGTTGTGCGAATCATGCCTGTAATAGGAATCGCAAGAATAATACCTACGACCCCAAATAGATACCCAAAGAATACAAAAGCACTGAGTACCAATAAAGGATGTATCTTCGTTTCTTTCCCCATAATCAATGGCTGGGCAACATTATTTTGAATAACTTGGCCAACGACTACACTTAAGGTTATAACCAATGGTGCAAAATCTCCAAACATTAACGTCTCATCCGTTAAACTATATAACACCGGTAAAATCATCGCAATAAATGGGCCTACATATGGCACAATATCAAAGAAACCTAACATAAAACCAAATAAGAAACTTCGCTCTTGAAATCCCAGTACAAAAAACATAATAGTAAAGAGAATGGCCATGATAAACATCGTAATAAAACGACCATTAAAGTATTGAGTGATTACTTTATTGGCTCGGTTTAATAAATTAATAGCGTGGGGACGTATTTTCTTAGGAAACATGATGACCACGCCTTCATAAATTTTATCGCGATCATTTAAGATGAAAAATAGAAAGACTGGGACTAATACAATAGTAATAATAATATTGGTTACACTTTGAAAGACTGCAAATAAATCTAGTTCCATCTCAGAGACGCTTTCGATTGTAAATACATCAGTGATTCTTTCATAGACATCTTTGAAAAAAGCGTTGGTTTCTACAAACGACAAAATAGCATCTTGAACGTTTGGCCAATCATTTTCTATAAAAATACGTCCTTGTTCATAAATGAGTGTTCCTGCAAATCTGATAAAGAAAAATAATAAAAATCCAACCCCACCAAAGACAATGATGGTATTTACAAAGCGATTGGGTTGCTTAAATTTTTTTTCTAAAAGTTGAAAGATTGGTGCCATTAAGTAACTAATAAACAAGGCAATTGAAAACGGCAAGATAATTGATGTAGCCGCTTGCCAAAAGCGATTTAAAAGTTCGCCCATAATCATATTAATTAGTAACACTATAACCATTACTAATACTACGCAAGCTAAATAAATTAAAAGTCTCAACGGTTTAGGATATGCATTCAAGGAAATGCCCCCTTTCTTCTCATAAATATTATAGTGTATCCTGTATCTTTATGAAAGCCTTCTAAATAAAAAAAAATAAAACAGGTGGAAACCCACCTGCTTTAATTATCGTCTTAATCCAAGTTCTTTAATAAGCTTACGGTAACGCTCAACGTCTTTATTTTTAAGATAGTTCATTAAATGACGACGATGCCCAACTTTTTGAAGCAATCCACGACGTGAATGAAAGTCTTGTTTGTGCATTTTAAGGTGACCATTAAGCTTTTCAATTTCTTTCGTTAAAATAGCAACTTGAATCTCTGGTGATCCCGTATCGCCTTCTTTTAAACGAAATTTTTCAACGAGTGCTTGTTTTTCATTTTTGTTTAGTGACATATAATTTCCTCCTTGGTTCTATATTTGTCCCCTGAAACTTAGAGCAACGATGAGGACCGTTAATCCATGTATCAGGCGCAAAAAATATTATAGCATAATTTCTACATAATGCAACACATTCAGCAGGGTTTGACAATTTTATTTTAACAGTGCTAATGGATTGATTAATAATCGATATCCGTTTTATGGTTTAAATGCTCTAGCGCTTTAGTTTTATCTAGCATAATCCCATCTAATAATAAAGACAGTATTGCGAATAACGCTGCGACACTAAAAATTAGAAGCATAAACCCTTGATCTACTATCAAAAGGTAATGAAGGCCAATCATCATTGATAAAACGCCCGTAGTAGCGAGTATGGAAGCCCGCGTTCGCAAAAAGACCCAAGTAAGAATAATATTAATTAAAATGATCCACACAAAGAATTCAGCACCGTTAATGTTTAAGGCATCAAACACCCCAACTAAATAAAGGGGTGTTAACCAAACCAGCTGGATTATGCCAATCATTAGACTACTTAATACTGGCGAAACGTGTTTTAATATTCGCGGTAGTACAAACCCTCTTAAGCCAATTTCACTCCCTATTCCACCCCATAGGAATACTGCGCTTAAAAGCACCAAAACACTGTTAAAAATTGCGTCAAACGTAGTTAAATGACTATATCGAAATAAAACACTTGCATCAAGATTGAAAAGCGTAATACTGAGTCCCACCATGCCATAGATAACCGGTAACGCGATAAGGGATAAGCCTACGCGTAATAAGGATGGGGGGATATCATACATAGAGCGTAATAAATAACAACTCTTACGGTTAGGAACCGTCACACTAAACATATATGATAGCAAATCAGCAATAATTAACGCCATAATAACGGACCCAACTTGATTGGGAATGTCTAAAATAATATTTTTGCTTAAGAGTACCAAAATACTCATTAAGCCAAATATCATTAAATGCGAATTTAGTGGAGGCAAAAAGGCTTTTCCTTTTAGTTGAATTGTTATGATAATGGCAATAAAAGTGGGAACATTCATTCCTAAAATAATTAACAAACGGATACTATCAACAGTTTCGCTCAAGCCTTGTAAGCTAAATAAAATCCACGCGATTAAAAGGCTTCCCCCTATCATTAATGATAAGGAATATTTAGTGATAAATGCGCGCATCGTCTTGTAAGGTTTCTAAAATTTTTAGCGTGGATTTTCCGTCCTCATCGATTTGTTCAATCAGGGCTTCAGGGGAATCAAATTTCTTTTCATTTCGCAACCGTTTCACAAAAACGGTTTCTATTTGTTTGCCGTATATGTCATCATTGAAATCAAACATATAGCTTTCGATACTTAAAGATTTTGTAGGATTTAACGTTGGATTGTAGCCAATACTAGTCATCGATTTATACCAATTACCCCCTATTTTACTCATTGAAGCATACACGCCGCGTTTTGGATAAAGATAAGTTCCTGCCTCAATATTAGCGGTCGGATAATCGATGGTTCTTCCCTTTTGTTTTCCTCGAATGACTTCCCCTTTGATTCGATAAAACGATCCTAAAAGCGGCGGGATTTCCTCAACCAATCCCCCTTGAATTAAATCTCTTATATGGGATGAGCCTATTTTATATCCACTATAGGTTTGTTTGTCTATCACATCCGTTTCAAAATTCGCGTACGTTTTTAATAGCCCTATATCGCCGCTCGCTTTTTCACCGAATTTAAAATCAAAGCCACAAACTAAAACCTGTAAATTATTTAGGTACTGATCAATAAAAATTTTTGGATCCATCGACGCAATCGCTTTATCAAAACGAATGATATAAACATCATCAATCGCAAATTGTTTAAGTTTTTCTAATTTTTGGTCTAAAGGGGTGATGTAATAGTAATCCAAATTAAAAAGGACTTGTTTAGGATGTTTATCAAACGTAATAATCGCTTTTCTTAAATTATTGTTTTCTGCTCTATAAATCATGCGTTCAATTAAAACTTCATGTGCTTTATGGACGCCATCAAAAAACCCCACGGCGGCCGCAGTGTTTGGTTTCATACTGTAAGGTTTCAATTCAATAATGTTCATATAAATCCCCCCTTTAAAGAAATACTTTTTCTGGTTTATAGGTATAATCTTCTTCGCGTCGGTAAATAGCGAGCAATGTTTTGTCACTATCGATTAGCTTCAGCTTATCTTCTTGAGAGTTTAGTCGTAACCGTCTCCCGGTTTTAATCATGTCTATCGATGAAGCGTTAGAAATGGGATAAGGTTCAATGGTACGTATGGCTTCGTTTAACGTAAACACTTTATATTCACCGCGTTTAAGTTCCACCATTTCCGTCGCATCCTCTATGGCAAACGGTCCTGAGCGGGTTCGGTGAATTCTTTTTGTATGCGCTACGGTTCCTAATGCTTTCGCTATATCCAAAGCAAGTGTGCGGACATACAGCCCCTTAGACCCCTTAACAAAGAAATCAACTTCTTTTGTTCCATCTTCGTTACTTTTTACAGGGGATAATCGTTTTAAAGAATAAAGGGTCAACGTTCTAGGTTCGATGGGCGGAATCGGTTGGTTTTCTCTCGCGTATTCATACAGTTTTTTACCCTTTACTTTAATCGCGCTATAAGCTGGTGGAATTTGTTCGTAGCGCCCGATCAAATGATTTAACGTTTCATCGAGCGAATCAAAATCATCAAATGATTGTTTTTTCGTCACCTCACCTGTATGATCTAAGGTGTCTGTTTCAACATTAAACACAACACTAAACATATAGCCTTTATCATCTTGATTGATATATGGCATGATTTTAGTGCCTTTATTAATACCTAAAACAAGGACACCGGACGCTTCTTTATCAAGCGTACCTGCGTGACCAACTTTTTTGGTGTTAAAAACTTTTCTCACGATATTCACACAATCATGTGAACTGATATTGAGGGGTTTATTTACAACAATGATGCCATCCATATTATCACCAATATATTTATTGAGTTTATTCAATTATAACGAAGGATAACCATAAAAAAAAGCCTTTCAAAAGGCTTTTTTAAAACTTATGCTTCTTTTACCCAATCGACGAGTGCGTCTTTAGGCATGAAACCAGCTTTTTGACTTACAACTTCTCCATCTTTTAATACAAAAAGTGAAGGAATACCTTGTACCCCATATTGTTGTGCAAGTCCGATGTTTTCATCAACGTTAACTTTGACAACTTTGATTTCCTCATTTTCACTTGCTACTTGTTCTAAAACAGGGCCAATCATTTTACATGGTCCACACCAATCGGCATAGAAATCTAGTAAAACAAGTCCGTCTTTTACTTTTTCATCTAAATTTGTACTATCTGCGTATATTAGTGACATATTTAATAACCTCCTTTATTAACTACTTACATTATACATACTGAGTATGGTTTTGACAACTAAATTGCTTGTATTATAACTATTATCTTCGTATACAAACTTGCTGACTATTCAAAATACACAACTGTTGCCCCTTTTCCCCCTTCGTTTGATCCTCCATCTCTATGAGAAACGACCGCGTTATTTTGACTTAACACGTCTTTTACCATTTTTCTTAACGCTAATGTTCCATACCCATGGATGATGGTCGCAAAGGGTTGGTTTGACAAGGCGCAATCATCTAAATATTTTTCTAACGCGTCTTCTGCTTCATGGACGCGCATCCCTCTTAAATCCAACGTACTTTTGGTTGTTTTTTTTATGCCTTTTGACAAGCGAGGTTTCGCTGCGTTTTCGGGGGTCGCTTTTTCTTTAATAAACTCAAAATCTTCCTCTGATAAAACGCTTTGTAGGGTTCCCATTTGGACGAGCCACTGATTCCCTTTTTGTTTTTTAATGAGTTCACCATAACGATTATATTTGATTAAATACACGGTTTCACCTGGTGTATAGGCATGATTTTTTGTGGTGCTTTCTTTTGGTTCATCATTGGGTTTTATCGCTTTTACATCGTGTTTTTTCTGAGCAATTTCATGCGCTTTATAGGACTGAGATTTCATCTGTTCTAATTCGTCTATCAGTTTTTTTGCTTTTTCCCTCATGGCATTGATTTCTTGATTCATCTGAAGCGTCATGGTTTCTTTAAGCGTTTCTTTCTTAGTCTGCAAGGCTTTTTTCTCTTTAGATAACGCTTCTTTTTCTTGTAAGATGTCTTGATTGAGGGTCTCATAATAATCCAAAGATTTCTCTAAACGTTTAGATTCGGTTTTTAAAGTATCTATAAGATCGCTAATTTCATTATCGTCAGTGTGAGCGTGATGTTTGGCTTCTTCTATTATCGCTTGTTTTAACCCTAAGCGTTTACTGATTAAAAAGGCATGGGATTCCCCTGGGGTTCTTAAAAGAAGCTTATAGGTCGGTTTTAACGTCTTTTCATTAAATTCTACACTTGCGTTCATGATATGGTTACTCGTATAAGCGTAGGCTTTTAATTCTGGGTAATGTGTGGTTGCGACGACAATTGAATCGTGTTTAGATAAATACGATAAAATACTCATCGCGAGAGATGATCCTTCTTTTGGGTCTGTCCCGCTTCCAAGTTCATCTAATAATACGAGTTGATTATCATCATAATGGCTAATGATATCGACTATTCTAGACATGTGGGATGAAAAAGTAGATAAGGACTGCTCAATTGACTGCTCATCCCCAATGTCTGCTCTAATAGCATTAAACAGACGGATTTCACTTTTTGGTAAAGCAGGGATCATCATTGAACTCTGCGCCATTAAGCTTAATAATCCTAGTGTTTTAAGGGTAACGGTTTTTCCCCCTGTATTTGATCCAGTAATAATCATCATGCGTACATCATCGTCAAAAGCAATGGTATTTGCGACGACTTCATCTGGCTCTATTAATGGATGCCTTGCTTTTAAAAGATTAACACGTTTACTAATGATAGGAACCGACCCTTCAATCGCATATCCATATCGCGCTTTTGCAAACATCACATCGAGATGGGTAAATAATCTCGTGTTATGCGCTAAAAACGTTCGATTAGTTTCGACTTGAGCAGTCAGTGCATAAAGAATCTTATCTATTTCTTTTTTCTCATCCGTTTGAAGTTTTAATTTTTGTGCAGTTAATTGACGAACGGCTTCTGGTTCTATATATACCGTCTCACCACTTGAAGAATAATCTAATATAGTCCCTTTGAGGGTATTTTTATCACTTAACTTAACTGGGACAACATAACGCTCATAGCGAATAGTCGTCAATTTTTCGGTTAACTTATCGCTCTCTTTATTCAATATATTTTCTAAACTATCTTTAATCCGTCTTTCGATACTTTTTAATTTGTGACGGAGGGTTTTTAAGGTAGACGATGCGTCATCTTTTATCTGTCCACGTCTATCAAAGACCGAATCAATTGCTTCTTTTAATGGTTTTAAATAAACGAGTTCATCACTATATTTTAAGATTTCAAACTGGTGTTCGAGTTGATCTTGTGCGCTTCTCATATGCCGTTTTAAATGGTTAGATGCGTATATATGCGATAAAATATCCATAAAGTCATCACTGCTAAGCATCGCCCCAATTCTTGCACGATTTAACGCCGCTTTTATAGGGTGAATACCACCGAATGTTGGAGTGAGATCGTTTTGAACAAAACGGTAGGCTTCTTCTACTTCAAAAAGCATGTTTTTTAGTAACGTTTCGTCCGTTAAAGGACGAATCGTTTTAACCATTGCTTTTCCATCATTGGTCTGCGCCTTACTTTCAAGACGGGTTAAAATTTTGCCATATTCTAAGATTGATAAATCAAATGCCATAAAATCACTCCTCGCGACTACTATTTTATCAAATTTCATGGTAAAATACAGTAAAGGAAGTGAAAAATATGAATTTTGTCATGACACCAACCGAGGCGCAAATTAAAACCTTGCTGGATTTCTACCGACATAATGTAAATATGAGAGGCGAAAATCATATTGTAGCAACAATAAAAGACGAATTTCTAACTGTTACAATTTATGAGACCAATAAAGTGATGTTTCAAGGGAAACACGCTGAGGAAGCCTTTTTCTTTTGGCATGATAAATTTGACTTTCCTTCGATTGAAGGCGAAAAAGCATCAACCAAACCCCATAGTTTTTATAAGCCGAGTATCGGGTCTGACGAATCGGGTGTTGGAGATTATTTTGGCCCTTTAACCGTGTGCGCCGTGTATTTATCAAAAGCGTCTATGGACTATATCGCAACGCTTGGCGTTGATGATTCAAAAATGCTTAGTGATAAAAACATTTTGAAAATGGCGCCTAAACTCATGAAAAATGTGCCTTATTCATTATTAGTTCTCAACAATAAAAAATATAATGATTTAATCTCCAAAGATTATAACGCCAATACCTTAAAAGCGTATTTACATGCCCAAGCGCATAAAAAATTATTAGAAAAAATTGACGTTGATAAATCTCCTTTCATCATCGTGGACCAATTTTGTAAAGAATCAACGTATACCAACTACTTAAAACGTTTTAAATCCCCTATTAAGCCGGATTTATTTATTACAAAGGCTGAAAGCCATTACGCTTCCGTAGCGGCTGCCAGTGTTATTGCACGATACGCCTTTTTAATTAATCTTGCAAAGCTAAGTGAAAAACTCGGGGTCAAACTTTTAAAAGGCGCATCAAAAGCGGTAGATGAACAAGCGTCAGCTTTAATAAAACAAAGTGGAATGACCGCGTTAAAACATTATGCAAAAGTGCACTTTAAAACCACTGAAAAAGCGAAAGCGAAACTTGATAGTAATAATCCAACTTATTAAAAAATGCGTATCTCAAAAAGATACGCATTTTTTAAACCTTGAAAGCTACATCGCTATTTTTATTATTTAACTATAGATTGGATTCAATATAACAATAGTCTACTTTGAATACACTAATCTTTATAACGGTTTTTACGGACAAATGTAATGGTGGTTGTCGCATCACCATGCTCAACATGCATTTCATCGATTAAATGTCCAAGAATTTCTAATTCGCTGTGCGAATCAATATCCCCAATCAATTCCCAACCATACGTTTCTATTTCTAATTCACGTTCACGATCTACTTTTTTCCGTATTTTTTGCAGTAATGAGGGGGAAATGGTCGATACAGTAATCACAAAAAGGGTCGCTTTTTCTTCATATCGCGTTTCTTGTTTAATGGTATAGTACCCATGAATCATAAAGAAAAGTGTTAGTTCATTCACAATTTTAGTAATAATTTTAATTTCTTGTTTACTCATAATTAACTCTCCTTGAATTTGTCTTTACTTAAAGCTTCTATAAAGGGAATCATCATGGCTGCAACAAACCCGGCCGCAAATCCATTATTGTATAAATCAAACCCACCTTGGAATAAGTAGGTTAAAGGGGTTATAATGATATGCAAGAATCCAGCAATCATTCCAATGAATACGCCGTACCGTCCCGCAATTGGACTCACTGCAGTCACGAACAAAATCGCAATTGCCATGCCGACTTCATCTAAAGCATAAGCAGGAGTGATCAATGTCGCTATGAACGCACCTGCCATGACAGGGAGTGCATTTCTTGGATGTTTCCCAAACGCGCCAAACCCCATAACGGTTAATATCCCGCCCATGACGGGTCCATTAATTTGAATGTTTAAAAGGGCCAAAGCAAACAGTGATATAAATCCCATAATCCCAACATTTAACATCGTAGGCGCTCGGCCATAATCGCGAATAAAATCACTAACCAATCGACCAGTAGATTGGGTTAATGCTTTATAATTAGATAATACATTACGGTCAATAATAAACGCCGAAATAATAAACGTTAACGATAAAATAATAGTCAGGATTAACAGTTCATTATGGAAAGCTTCACTGGTAGGGCCTCCTACCATAAAGTCAATTCGAAACGCGGTTAAAATTGCGGAGTAAAACATCGATATAATCCCCATCGCAAAGCCAATATTATACAGATTATATCCTTTATGAAATCGGGTTGTATGGGCACTTAACGCTGGTAAAATAAACCCAGTAATAATCCCTACAACAATCCCTAGTGGAATTCCGATTAGCAAGCCCCAAGGTCCACCAAAAATTAGAAACGAAACGATGGGCGAGATCCCAGTAGAGAATAACACGACAATCATAAATGATTTAAAATCCAATTTTTGTAATTTAGCATATAAGTAAATCCCTAAGTATATTGGAATCGTATTAAAAATATTTTTTCCAAAAAAAGAAAAACCCGCAATCGTTAAAAGGCCTGCAAACACAGGGCCAGTCATTTTCATTTTTAGACGATTTAGCATAATGATGTTTATGAGTAGAATGGTTGAAACATTAAACATCGTTGCACTAAACCCGCCTATTCTTAAGTAATCACTTATTAATACTGAAGGCGAACGTAGGATGTTAATATATCCGCTCACCAATTCACTTGGTGACCCACTCAAAAAGCTGGTTGCAAATAAAATAACGAAGACTATTGGCATGAGCATTCGCTTTTTAAGAAAATTATTCACTGTCATTTTAAAAACTCCTCGTAATAGTTTACAAAATAATCATACCAAAAATAACGCATGAGTCAATTAAAAATTGACTCATGCGATTGATGCATCGATTTCAACGTTCCCTTTGATTGCTTTTGAGTAAGGACAAAATGCCAATCCTTTTTCTAAAAGCGCATTTTGAGTAGCCTTATTAAAGCCTTCTATTTTAGCGGTTACATCTAATTTAAATTTAAATCCACCCGTTTCATCCCCGACTAATGAGACCTCCGCCGTTACGACTATATCATCTGCCTCTTTTTGTTCTTGTTGTAACAAAAACTCAATTGAACTAGCAAGACATGCGGCATACCCTGAGGCAAACAAGTTCTCAGGATCAACCCCATTAGCGTCTCCCCCCATTTCAACAGGCTTACTTAATGATAAATCTAGAGCATCATCACTGGTTTTTACTTTTCCATTACGGCCACCTTGCATAGTGGCGCTTCTTTTTAAAAATGTTTTCATTTTTTTTCACTCCTCTGTTGCATATTTTAGTGCTTTTTAGTATGTTATACAAACAATATACACTGCTTTTTTATTGGCGCCGATTGCGTTCCATCGAATTATCACGTACAATATACACATTATTTTATGAGCAGGTGACCCCTATGCATTTACTATGGATCATAGCATTAATCGTAATCCCATTATTTATTTCAGGCGCAGTCTTATTAACTTATTATAAACAAGATTTTAGAGTGTTAGATACTGTTTGGCCTTTAACCTTTGTACTGTTGAGTGGAAGTTTATTTGTAATCGTTCTTTTCACCCAAGACGATACGGTTACAGCGCAACATTTCACTGCCAACTTCTTAATCTTATGGGGGATTAGACAAACGGTATATATTCATAAAAGGAAAAAACGGTTTTTACTTTCAACCCGTAACAGTTCCTCTTCACAGTCGTTTAGCATTTCATTTATTCATACTATTTTTAAAGAAAGTATGATTATACTCGCTTTAAGCGCCATGGTTATTATCGTTATGGCTTATCCAAGTATAACAAGCTCACTTTATTCAACCTTAGGCGTCTTTATTGGTTCTACGATAGTCGTGATAGGATTTATTGGGGAGATTGTGTCTGACCAACAGCTTAGAAACTTTAAATATCGCCTTGAAATGGAAGGTCGTATTATTAAAACTGGGTTGTGGCGCTATACGCGTCATCCAAACTATTTTGCAGAAACACTTATGTGGTGGGGCTTGTTTATTATAGTGTTCACCAATACGGCTTATTATTATAATATTCTCGCACTTATTTCCCCACTATTTATGACGTGGTATTCTCGATTTTCACAGCGTATTAAAAATAATGAAACCCATTTAAAAGATAATAAAGAGTATCAAGCTTACAAAAAAAGAACCAGTGTATTTTTACCGTGGTTTCATCATAAGACGAAATAGGCCAAAAGGTAACATTTCATATAAAAAGATGCTGAATTAGTGATTTAGCATCTTTTTTCTGGCCTCAATAGACTCGTGAAACGACACGATAGGAGAAACATAATTTGGGGCTAACCCGTTTACAAATGCACTTCCTAAGGTGGGAATATCATAAACCATAGTCCCGTCAATTGAGCGTAATTCTTCAACGAAACAGTGCACAAACTCACCCTTTGGATCATAACGTTTGCCTTGTGTCATGACGTTGAAATAGCGAAATTCACGTCTGTCATTGCCGATACCTGCAATGTAATTCCAATTCCCATAATTGCTTGAACTATCGTGATCAATTAAAAATGATTCAAACCATTCAGCGCCCATACGCCAATCAATTGCTAAATTTTTTGTCAGAAAGCTCGCAACATTTTGTCGTGCTCGATTGGACATAAACCCTGTCGTTTTTAATTCACGCATCGCCGCATCCACTAATGGATAGCCTGTTAAGCCATCGCACCATGCCTTAAAATGTGCGTGGTTTCTCACCCATGGTAGGGATTGATTCATGATGCCGCCTGATTTAAATATGGCGTTGCCATATTTCATATGAATAAAGGTAAAGAAATCACGCCATAATAGTTCGAAAATTACAAAATAAGTTGATTCGTTTGCACCATGAATGTCTTCATAATCTTTGATGGTTTTATAAACCATTCGAGGGGAAAGTGCCCCCATAGCTAAATAAGGTGAAAATTTAGTTGATGCATCAAACGCTACCATATTATTTCGAGTGGTTTTATATTGATCGATTGCACGGCTCTTTATATAATACTTCAAGCGTTTCAGTCCAGCTTGCTCGCCGCCTTTAAATGGAATCGTTTTATCCTCACAAAGCGAAAAATCCGGCCACCTTGCATCGTCTTTAAGAAGTGGAAGTTTTTCAAGGCGTTTAGGGGGCGTTTTAAAAACTGGTCTAATCGTTAAGTCTTTTTCTACCGTTTTTCTAAAGTGTGTAAAAACATGAGGCATAGACTCTATGGGAAAAGACAAATCTTTTGGGTGAATAAGGGATTTAGTAAAATAAACATGATGGTGATTCGGACCATATTTTTTTAGCGTTGTTCGTATATTGCGCTCTTCTTCGCCAACTTCGTAATGATAATATATGTCACTAATATCATATCGTTTTATTACGGTGTTCAGTAGGGCTTTTGTTTCCGTGTTTTTCACAATTAATGGAACATTTAGTTCTGCTAAAGATGCTTCTAAGTCCAATAAGGTTTCATGTAAAAAATGTCTTTTAGGCCACGCCATTTTTTCAAACCCAAAGGATGTTTTCTTGTTTAAATCGTGAATATTCACAACGCCTATAACACGTTCGTGATTATGAAGTGCATGAAATAGCGCTTCGTTATCATGAACTCTTAAATCTTTACTAAACCAGACCATGGCATTCATATAATCCCTCTTCTCTTGTAATAATTATTGTACCAAAAACAAACGCATAATTTCTGCTAAATACAATAAAAAAACCCATAGCCCTTAAACTATGGGTTACCCAATCAATAAGCCCCCAATTCTTGCGATGATGCCGCCAATAAAGATGGCGCTAAATGTCGTGAATAAAAGAATACTTACTGCAGTTTTTATATTAAATTCTTTTGCAATGGTGGCGATCATTGCGATGCATGGAACATAAAAGAGTGCAACGATAGCGCCTGTGAAAAATTGCAGCGTTGTTAAATTCATTTCTATTAATGGAAGGACCGTTAACTCGCGGCGTACAACTCCGATGATTAATGGTGTAGCCGCTTCTTCTGGTAATCTTAACCATCCTGATACAATAGGAGCCATTGCGGTTCCTAATACATTAAGTACCCCAAATTCATATAAAAACGCAGTGAAAAAGATAGCAACAATCATCGGAAGGGCACCATCTTTAAGGTAGTGTTTAACCCGCATCAATATTTTTTTTGATAAAATGCTTGGTTTTGGGACTAATAAATGCGGCAATTCCATTAACGTTATAGGAATCGCTTCTTTTTTCACTTTATCTAATACAATCCCAACCATGATCATGGCAACAAGTGATACTAAAAAAACACTTATTAAAGCGATTAGACTATGTTCTGCAAGTAACGAGATGAAAGCCCCCGTTTGTGAAACGCAAGGAATCGCAAAGGATACCATTACCGCCACTGATAGACGCGCTTTTTTAGAAGGCAAGGACCGCGTCGACATGATTGCTGGAATGCCGCAGCCATACCCAAGAAGTAAGGGAATAATACTTGAACCGGTTAACCCGATTTTTTTAAAGATACCATCAAGTAATACCGCAAGTCTTGGAAGATATCCGCTGTCTTCTAAAAAACTCATCATAATATAAAAGCTAATCACATAGGGTAAAACTAAGGCAAAAGGCCATTCAATTCCTTTAATTAAAAATCCATAGTCGCCGATTAAAATGTTTTGAATCAAAATAGAGTCAAAGCTATTTATAACCCCCGTTTCAATGATTGGGAATAACCATCCATTGAAAACTGGCAGTAACACATATTGTCTTAACCCCATTCCAGCCCCAATCACAAAGCTAAACATCGCGAGTAAAACAATGATAGCAATGGGCAACCCAGGCCATGGTTTTATTAAAAAAGCGTATTTATCATCCAAAAAATTGGTGTCGGATCGTGTCTTTACTGACCGATTTATGATGTGTTCAACCGCTTTCCACCGTGATGTATTAGGGGGCAATAAACTTTTAGGTATTTCTTGTTTAGCTAGCATTTCACTAATTTTATAACGCAAAATCTCTAGGCTTTCGCCGCCTAGTGCAACCGTAGGCACTATTGGAACATTAAGTCGTTTCTGAATAACTTCGTGATCAATCGTGATGCCTCGTCTTTTAGATAAGTCATCACGATTTAAGGCAACGACGGTAGGCAATTTATATTCTAATACTTGCATTAATAAATGCAAAGAAGATTCTAAATTCAGAGTATCTAAAACAAAAACGATGCCATCAGGTCGATCATTAAGCATATTGATCGCAACTTGTTCTGCTTCGTCTACACTTTTTTCGATATCATATACGCCTGGAACATCTTTTAAAATACAGCGTGCATCGCCAACTTCCATCGTGCCTTCAGTAAACTCAACTGTCGTACCAGTATAATTAGACACCATTACATCAAGCCCTGTAAAACGATTAAAAATGGCGCTTTTACCGACATTCGGAAGCCCCATTAATAAGAGTTTTGGTTGATGTGTTTGGTTATGTTTTTTTGAAGTGTGCGAAGCCATGAAAATTACCTTCTAACTACAATTTTTTCTGCGACGCTTCGATCGACAACTATTGAGCGTCCATTGACGGCTAAAATAATAGGACCACTCGCAAAACTTTTCGTTAAAACTTTTATCGTTTTCCCAATCCGTATTCCTAAAGAGGCAAGCAAACGTAAGTCTGGAACATCATAAATAATACCAGCGTCATTTCGGTTCATTTCATCGAGAGAAATGATGGCCATATCAAATGCATTATTATTTTGGTTTGACGCGGTTTTTTGCATATAATCCACCTCTTTTTTTAATCCTACGAACCTAGTATACCGCGCTTGAATAAAACGTGTCAATGTTATCCATAGTTTTTCTAATTTGTCTTATAATTTAGAATGTGTATTATAGATTCTTGACCCGTTTTGATGTCCCAAAAAACTTCATAGGTTGGTTGATTTCGCTCAGTACTTCAACCCTGTTATCTAGTTGATCATAATGGTGGCGATACCGATAAAAAGGCTGTCGAATAATTACTGTATCGCATTGTAGGCTTAACACATCTATTACGCGATTCAATGGGGAAACCTGGAGTGCTAAAATACTTTTATTAAATATAAAGCCTTCATGTGTCACTCCATCCCCATATTCAATAGATACCAAGTCATTAAGACGCAATTTATTAATAACGTTTTTAGCCTGCTTTACAGCCCTTAAATCACAATCGATACCGATCACCTTACAGCCCGTTTTTCTGGCAAGCAATATTGGGGTAAAGGGAATGGCGCCTGCGCCGACAAACAAGACAGTATCGGTTTTTTTTATATTGCCAAGTTCTATTTCATTGTCGATGACTGTTTCATATTTTTTCGTGTATCGCTCAATTAAGATCCGACTCTTTGACGTGATTTTTTCAAACATTTTAATAGTAGTTTTTATCATAGTATCCTCACAGTTTGTAAAGCTAATTATAAATCTTATAAAAGAAATTGAATAAAAAAATGGGTTACGATATAATCATACACGCTTGGCGATGATTGTCAAAATGAAATTATACATTCTTATGGAGGGATTTATGCTTAATACATTGACACAGTATAGTGAAAAAATATTGATAAAGATCCCTTTTACCCGTTTTTTTACGGGGGTTTATTATAACCGAATTATTCGTAAAGAATGTGCCTTAGCGAACATAACTCAATCCGACAAAGTTCTCTTTATCGGCGGCGGAGCTTATCCTTACAGCGCTTTATATATACATCAACTATCAAAAGCGTATATTGATGTGATCGATTATGATAAAAACAAAGTACGCGATGCATGGCGATGTATCACCCCTCATGAAAAACCCTATATAAGCTTGATACACGCAGACGGTTTAACCGTTGACGTTCGTCAATATGATGTCATAATCGTCGCAAAACAAATTACGTCTAAACCAGAAGTGATCGCCCATTTACTCAATACAATGACTGATAAAACCCGTCTCGTTGTCCGCTGTAAAAACGCGGGTTATCCTATTAAGGCAAAAAGGGTAATCCCTATTAAATACGCCTTTATTAAGGAATTAAGACTTTATGCGTAACCAAACGATACTTTTTACATTACTTGGGGGTGGACTTCTTAGCTTTTTATTATACACAACGGATTTTAACGTCGTTGTACAAACGCTAAGAGCGCTAACCCTAAGTCAATTTATTGGGGTAATTGGATTACAAATTTTAACCATTGGATGCATTTCACTCCAATGGAAAATTTTAGCAAATCATTTAGAAATGCCCTTGCGGTATTTCAGGGTTTTTGAAATGAATATGGTCGCGAAATTTTTCGAAAGCATCACCCCTGCATTAAAGACAGGCGGTGAGGCGTATAAGCTATATTATTTACGCATCCATGGGGAACCTGTCAAAAACGGGATGACGCTCATCATGATTCAAAAGTTTATTTCAATAAGTGTTTTCACACTATTGTTTGTAGTTTTTTTAAGTATTACGGTTTTGATGGGGGTTGCCTTAGACAATGTTTTCCATTTAAGTGTAATCGGGGTTATAGTATTATTAATACTCACGATTATTACTGTGACTGTGACGGTTTTTATCAAACGTCAAACGCTTAATGATGGACGTTTTTTCCC
Organism: uncultured Candidatus Izemoplasmatales bacterium; assembly: GCA_964386055.1. Taxonomy (GTDB): domain Bacteria; phylum Bacillota_I; class Bacilli_A; order Izemoplasmatales; family Izemoplasmataceae; genus B1SED10-225. The sequence goes on from CAYLQZ010000016.1 coordinate 21,233, forward strand.
CTTATTATTGAAGCGAGTTACTTTATTAAAAAATAATCCCCTTGCCTTATTCACGCACGTGCTTCTTAGTATTTTAATTTGGCTAATGTATGGGGTAAAAACATCGTTTATTGTTTATAGTTTAGGGGTTGACTTATCGTTTGTTTTATCCACTTTAACGACATATAGTGCCTATTTAATCAGCATGATCCCTGTAACTCCGGGCGGACTTGGAACGTTTGAAGGGACGTTTGTTTTCATGTTGCCGCAGTTTGGTATTCTTAGCGGGACAGCTTTAGGGATTGTGATGACGCTAAGACTGGCAACATTTTGGTTCCAACTCGCGCTTAGTGCTCTATATTTATTTTGTAAATTCTCTATAGGAAGGTGGCGCCGTTATGCCACTATGTAAACGTGCAAAATTGTTAAATGCTTTTACGATGAGTGGTCTATTAAGCGGAATCGTGGCGATTTATTTATTCATCTCTTTAGAAGCTTATCTATTAGGCGTGACGCTTTTGGTTATAAGCGGATTAATCGATCGATACGATGGAAAATTCGCAAGAAAATATGGTTTAGAAAATGAATTTGGACGCACCCTTGATAGTTTTAATGATTTAATAAGTTTTGTGGTAGCACCAATAATACTGATTTATCAAACAGCGCTTTTGCCAAATACAACGCTTTGCATGATTGGCACGATTGTTTTTATAAGTGCAGCGGTCTTTAGATTGGCGCGTTTTTCCCTTAATGATGATCCCACAATCGTTTCAGGGCTTCCAACTACAGTAAGCGGATTAACTTTAGCACTGCTTGTCTTAGGTTGTTATTTTATAGAAGGACACCTAATTTTAAAAGAGTGGGGACTGTTTGGTTTACTTTTAGTGCTTTCGGGTATGATGGTTACTTCTTTTAAAATGAATAAGGGTTAAAAAAAGATTGCTGAGCAATCTTTTTTTTATACCATTACACCAATGATTAAAAAGATGGTAATGAGGACTACCGTATAAACAACAAATATATAGTTTGCATGTTCAAACGATAACGTAAATTTTCTAAGAATTTTAAATAGTTTAACATCTTTTCTAACGACATAATAATATAAGATAACTCCAAGGCCTATGGTAATAAAGAAATCTACAAAGGCACTAATACTCGCTGGGGATACGTTTGAAAAATCAACGTGAAGAAATTGGCCTTCAAAGAATACAAAATAGTTTCCCATTCCTACAAGCGCAATCATTAAAATGAATAAAGTAATCGATTGTCGGAAATGGCCAATTGGATAAGAAAGGACACTTGGGCCAAAGAAGATTTGTGACATTTTTACAAATAATGTGGCGGTCCCAATATTCATGAAAAAGACTACCCAGTAGTGAATTCCTTCATCAAATCCATACATGATTACAGATTTAGAAACATACCCATTTAAAAATGGAAAGCCAGTAATCGCAAGCATTGCGATAATCATCATGCTTGAGATGAACGGCATCGCTTTAAACATTCCACGTATGCGGTGGACTTCTTTACTGAGATACACTTTAATGATAATCCCCGCGATCATAAAGAGCATCATCTTAAAGATGGCGTGGTTGACAATATGTAAAATACCACCAGCGTACACTTGTCCTTCTCCAAACGATAATCCCATAACAATTAATCCGATTTGAGAGACCGTAGAGTAAGCAAGCATTTGCTTAATATCTTTTTGAGCAATCGCAAACGTAATGCCTAAAAACCCTGTTAATGCACCCAAAATAAAAAACGTCGATTGGTAAGGAATCTCAGCGCCACTAAACATGTCGGTAATACGGATGAATAAATATAATCCGCCCTTTACAATCAAACCACTTAAAAGTGCAGATACGCCACTTTTTGCGGCACCATGTGCTTTTGGTAACCAGGTGAATACCGGAAATAATGCTGACTTAACAGAAATCCCTGCCATCATTAAAACAAAAGCTAATCGAATAATGGTAGAATCCTTATATAAATCCATATTATGCGATACTTCTTGAATATTAATCGTTCCAAATGTGAAATAGATTAAACTAATCCCAATTAAAAAAAGCAAGACCCCGCTCGTGTTTAACATTAAATAATATAATGCCGAACGGAAAGTGTAGCCCGTTTTCTTAAAGGCAATTAAAATGGTTACTATAATGGTAGTAAGTTCTACAAAGACAAACATATTGAATAAATCATTGGTTTGAAGTAAGCCTAAGAAAACCCCTTGTAAAAACATTAAAAAGAATAAGAAATTATAGTTAACTTTCTTATCAAATACATACAACAATACAACCCACCATGCAAAAAGCGTTAAAAAGATGAATATCATACTGATTTCATCATTGATTAAGGATATTCCTATTCGGCTATCCCATTGCCCTATTACAAAATACGTAGCATCAAAGTTATTATAATAATGGGAAAAGTAGACAATCGCTAAAACAGTCATGATCGCTTGCGCAAGAAAGACTAGACGATTTCCCCATTGGTTTTTTAATAAATATAATATAAGTGAAGTGAGTACAGGTATAAATATTATAAAGATCGGTAAGAATTGCATACAGTCGGCCCCCATAATCTTATAAAACGTATATTATAATCATACAATAAACGTGTTTAATCGTAAACAATTAATATTAAACTTCCGAAAAACGGATTGTCATTTAATAAAATACAATGCGTTAATCCACCCTGCAAAGGATTGACTGATTCAAGACTCGCCGATGCATAAATGGTTAATACTTAGTATATTAGTGCATCAATGTACCTAAAAGCATCATAACTTAGCCGACTTGGTTAACCCACAAATATTAAATGTAATGCTTTCCATAAAAGGATTAAGCGGTTCATCCTATAATAAAAGCTCTCGCACACAATAAATTCTACATCACTGCCCGCCCTAAATGGCTTTAAAAATGTGGGCAATATGGTTAAACGTGTCGATGCCTTTTAAAAGAACACTTTCATCAAAATTAAACCGATTAGAATGTAATGGATAGGTAAATCCTTTGGGAATATTTTTACTGCCTAACATGATAAAGACACCAGGGATAACTTGTTGGTAATATGAAAAGTCTTCCGCAAGCATTTGGGGTGCTAAATATTCGTAGTCTGAACCCGCTAATGTATCGATAATGGTTTGTGTTAAATCCCCATCGTTATATACCGGTGGGTGGAGATCAGTAATTTGATTTTCAATGGTCACATTATAAGCTTCTTCTATTCCTTTATCAATTTGACGCATCCGTTTTTTTAAAAGCGTGTAACTGCTGTGTTCAAATGCGCGAATTGATCCTTTTAAAATCGCTTCATGGGCTAAAATATTACGCCCTTCTCCTAGATGCATCGTACCTACATTAATACTACTTGGTTTTAAGGGGTTCATAGACCGCCCAATAATTGTATGATATTGCATAGTTAAAGCACTCGCAGCCAGCGCAACGTCGCTGCCTAAATGGGGTTGTGTCCCATGAGCGTTTCGCCCGCTAATATGCATATCAAAATCGCCATCTTGCGCAGTTAAAATGCCTTCTTTTAATCCCAGTTTTCCTTCTTCTAATTCAGGATATAAATGCAACGCGAAAATCATTTCGATATTATATTGACTAAAGACGTTTGATGCAACAATATCTTTTGCGCCACCAAAGGTTTCTTCAGCAGGTTCAAACACAAACATAATCCGTTTTTTAGTTTGTATCTCCTTCATTTCTTTTGCAAACCCTAACAACATCGCCATATGACCATCGTGACCACACCCATGCATTAATCCCTCATGCGTTGAACGGTAAGTGACGTGTGTGTTTTCTTTAATGTTTAAGCCGTCCATATCCGCACGAAAAGCAATACCTTGATCAAGTGTGCCCTCTTTAACCGCAATGATCCCAGTTTTTGCTACTGTAAACGTTTCATATCCAAAGCCCTCTAAAGTGGCTTTAATATAATCGTGTGTTTTATAAAGTTCATAACTAAGTTCAGGAATTTTATGAAGCTCCCTGCGATAACTTTTTACCTGTTCAAACCGTGCTTGATTCATCATCATCATTCCTTCATTTAAAAAACCCATGAGTCGAAGGCTCATGGGACTGCTTAAAAATCTGCCCCACTTTATAAAAGCACTTTCCATCAACGTTGGCAAATTGATAAAACAGTAAGGTATATATTTTATACATTACCAGCTTGTGCTTCGGCAAAGTCTCCTTTCCAAAATGTACTATTAGACTTTGCGGCCTCTTTTATAAAGATTAATTATGGTTTGCATAATATCACTAAATTAGGGGTAAGTCAAAACTTTCACCTATTATTTTAAGTTTTATTTATAGCGATTATCGTATGCATACAGTGTTATTAAGTCTGGCTTATAGGGATACGTTTAAGTAACTTGAACAAATTGTTGTTCCAATTAAGACACTCCATTAGCTATAAAGCTTCATTTCACTTTTATGGGAACACGCACCCCTTTTTTTGTAATCATATAGCCCAAAAAGCACTCGCCATGAGTGCTACATTATTGTGACTTTGATGCGTGGGTTTTTCGTATTAATTGCAGTGAATACCTTTAATAATGTTTCCCCGTAGTCTCCCAGTGTATCTTGCAATGCATCGGCATTGATAATGATGATATTGAGCGGCGTATGAATGGTCATTAAAGCATCAAATAACGCATCAGCGTTTGATCCGTAATAATCTGGTAACTCTAAAATGGAGTGTAAGTAATCATGGGTTTGCTTTGGCGTTTGACACAAAATTCCATCGATGGTGAGTGTCATTTACTCTTCACCATATAATAAATCAAATGAATCGTAATGATCAGTCGTGTGAAATATCAACCCATCATTACTATAGACAAGTCGGTTGGGGCCACGGTTACCATACCCATCTTCAAAATCGTAATCGACGTCGGCTTCAAAGTAGAGTCTATCGCTATCGCTTGGTAAACGCCCTTCTCGATTAAAAAACCGATCGCCACCAATCATGCCTGTTTCTGTTACTTGTCTTAAATTCAGTTCATGCGACACCCAGCCAATCGCTTCTGCTTCGTCTTTGGTCATATAGTTACTAGGCAACATTTCAAAGGCGTGCAAGTATAAAGCTACTTTTGAGGCAGTGTAATAATAATTGCCTTCTGTGACCGTTTTAGAATCATAAGTAAAAGATTCAGGGGTTTTATATTGCGGATGATTTTCAATGCTATTCGGAGTATCCGTTTCACCGTCACTACAAGCAACCCCTAATAATGCCAACACACTTAATGTTATCAATGCTAATATTTTTTTCATAGATTCACTTCCTTTAACAAGTCATCTTATCATACGATAAAGAAAACCTCCACTAAAAAAAGTGGAGGTTTGATTTAAATAACGAAATTTCCATTTTTAAAGATTTGAACTTGTTTTCCTTCTTTTGTGACCCCTATAATTTCCATATCTGGGCTACCAAACATAAAATCACTATGAACCATTGAATGGTTAGAACCGAGTGTATTTAATGTTTCTTGGTCCATTGTTGTTCCGCCTTCTACATTCATCGGATACGCCCGTCCAAGTGCCATATGACAGCTTGCGTTTTCATCAAATAACGTATTGAAGAATAAAATATTCGCATTCGAGATAGGAGAGTCATCACTGATTAAAGCAATTTCTCCTAAATAGGCACTGCCTTCATCGTACTCGATTAAATTTTTAAGGGTTTCTTTTGCCTTTTTCGCGTCATAATCTACCACTTTACCATCTTTAAACTCAATCCAAAAATCTTCTATTAAGTTCCCTTGATAGTTCAATGGTTTTGTCGCAACGACTTTTCCATCAACGCCCCATTTATAAGGCATTGTAAACGTTTCTTCAGTCGGGATATTCGGGTTGAATTCGATAGATTTTGTACTGATTTCATTGCCCCCAGCCCAAACATGGTTTTTGACGAGTTTGATTTTTATGTCGGTTCCGAGTGAGTTTTTAAAGTGTAGGTAATCAAATTGGTAATCGTTTAAAATTTGATTATGTTTGGTCAAAACGTCATTGTGCGCTTCCCATTCTTTAACAGGGTCAGTCTCTTCTGTTACGCGTGAGGCTTTTAATATTGCATCCCATAGTTTTTCGATTGCGTGATCGCTATCGCTTTCATTTGGGAAAACTTTTTCAGCCCATTCTTTATTAGGGGCGCCAACAATCGTCCATTGGGTACGGTTTCCCATCATATGTTGTTGGAAGAATGAAAGTTTTTGCATGCGCGCTTTAGATGATACCTGCATTTTATTAGGATCAATATCTTTATTAAGACCAGGAATTGGTGATGTTATGCTTATGAAACAGGCATTTTGATCGATAAAATATTGCGTTTGATCAATTTGCCATTGCGGGACTTCTTTAAGGGTATCTTCACTTTTATACTCAAGTCCGTATTTAGAAATATAATCGTCGCCCCATTGGATCTGGACTTTAGAAGCGCCAGCTTTGTAGGCTTCTAAAACAACCAATCTTGCGAAATCTTTTGTTTCAGTAGAGGCACGGACTACCACCATTTGGTCAGGTTGTACGTTCGCTCCAATATTGACAGCGAGTGATGCAAATTTTTGTAATAATGTTTTACTTGGCATAAAAACATCCTTTCTATTTTATGTTCATTCTTTACTATATCATATATTATGACTCATTGTCATAATGTTCTGGATAATATTCTTCAATCAGCGAGCGTAAAAAGCTTGGTCTATCGGTTAATATTCCGTCAACACCGAGTTCGATAAGCGTTCTCATGTCTGCTTCATCATTAATGGTCCAGTAATGAAGCGCAATATTATGACTTTGTGCATCTCGTATAAATCTTTCAGTTGTTAAATCGATACCGCCATCCCCCATGGGGATTTGAAACGCCGCTACAGGGTCTCTATATAGTCCTGTAACTCTTAAACGATGCATAATATAAAACTGTCTTATACTGTCTTCTTGTGGCGAAAACAATAATTGTGGGTAATCGGTATTTCTTAATTCTACGTAGGTATCAAAGATATCACGATGAAAACTGGCCAATACAATGCGTTCATACGTATGATATTCATCATCAAGCGCATCCATAATACGAAGCATTTCATCTAAAGCTTGTAATCCTAAATCGCCTGATTGTTTTAATTCGACAACCATTTTTTGTTCAGGAAAAGCTTTGATAACTTCTTCAAAGGTTGTGACTAAAAAGATTTCCTCATCTCTTGGGTCAATCCCTTCGGGATAGTTCACATCTAACGGGGTTACATGATTTCCTTCTTCATTGGTGTATTTTGTTAATTCATGGTCTTCATTAAAGGTGTCGTAGGGAATAGGATTATCATATCCAAAATCAATCTTTTCATCCATTAAGTATTGATAATCTGTCTCGTGGACATAAGCATTTTGAAGCGTAGTTTGTCTATCTAAAGTAATGTCATGCGTTAAGATGATGACTTGGTCTTGCGTCATCGCAACATCGAATTCAAAAATGACATCAGAATCTACATCATAGGCGTTATACATCGCTTCTAAGGTGCTTTCAGGAAATTCATTTTGTCCCCCTCTATGGGCAATAATATGGGGTGGAGTTCCTTCGGGAGACATGAATATATTTTCACCTTCATTGTAATGCGTACGAGGTTGTAAGGCTAATATAACGTATATTACGATGAGTATACTGATGACCATTAACGCAATTCGTGTTTTGGGGTTGTTTTTTAACATTAAAGCACCTCTTTTTTATTCGTTTTTAATGGCTTCAATGGTGAACATAGAAGCCTTATGTTTTGGTGTGTTTTCTTTGTAATCTTGATAAATACGCTGGACTTTGAATCCCATCATTTCTATCAATGTGTTCATCGATTCATGGGTATAAAATTTCAAGGGAAATATCTCTTTTTCTTTTGCCTTACTATCAGTATCAGCGCCATCAAATTGTTCATATATATGGTGTGCCGTATAGACATTTTCGTACGCATCAAACGCTTTGACTTTCATCGTCAAATAAATGGTAGTATCTTCGTTCATCTTAAATGAACGGCGTTCTTCATCACCGACTTGAATAATGTCATCTAAATAATAATCGATATACAATTTAGCGTTGGGATGCATATGGGAGTGAAACTGTTTTAACGCACTTTTCGCTTTTTCGTATGAATCAAGCAACATAAAACTCCCTGCTGGTAAAATAACGGCTTCATATTGGGTTTTTGAGGTAAAGGATTCCATGGTATCAACCCAATATGGTAAAGGTAAATTGGTCTCATCGCAGTGCGTTTTTAAATGGTGCAACATATCTACACTTGCGTCGAATCCTTCTATATCATGTCCGTTATTAAAAAGTGGAACTATAATGCGTCCGTTTCCACAAGCTGGTTCTAATATTTTACCTTTTATAGGGGTTAATACTGCATCATAAAATTCAATATCTCCAAACGATTTGCCGATGGGTTTATCAATCACGTAAACAAGTGAAGAAAGTTTTTGGTAGGCTTTCACGTAGATTTCTCCTTTGAATGAGTATTAAAATAGTATTTGAATATGATAGTTTCTTTGACGGGGTCCATCGAACTCGCAAAAGTAAATCCCTTGCCACGTCCCTAAGACCAAGGCTCCATCTTGGATGATAATTGATTGATCTACCCCAAATGTTGATGATTTTAAATGGGCATCCGAATTGCCTTCCAAATGCTGAAAAGCTTTCAAGTTTGGAAAAACGTTTTGTAGACCAAAAATCATGTCCGTTTGGACATCTGGATCAGCATTTTCATTAATGGTTACGGCTGCGGTGGTATGGGGGACAAAAATGGTAAGGTGACCATTTTTGACTTGATGTTTTTTCACAAAGGATTTTACCGTGTTTGTGATATCCAACATGCTTTCTTTATTCGGAGTTTGAATCTTAAACGTTTCATATACATTATTCATGTCGAATCCCCTTTAATCTATGAATTGAATGGTAAGTACACTTAAACATTTTCTATAAAGCTGTTTTTTTAATAATTTTGTTTGCGCATTGAGCCATCTTTTTTATGAATAATAATAGAACTATCTTGCGAATGCGCCAATGATTTAGCGTACTCAATCGCTTCGTTTTGGGTTTTAAAGTACTTGATGGTTTTCTCGGAAGAAGATTTTCTCACTCGCCAATAATTGTGATACTCACTATTTTCATCATGATTGAGAGAAATATGATATTTGCGGCCATCGTGTTCAGTGTCTTGGGTTTTTGGGTTAGATGTTTTTTTTGATTCGTCTATTGAATGCGATTGTTTCTTTTTTCTTTTAAATAATCGTTTAAAAAATCCTGCCATTGATATCCCTCCATTTTTTTAACTACCCTTATTTTAGCATAAAGTCTTTAATAAAACGCTTTAAACCTTACTTTTTTACTGATTTTGTTAAAAAAAGAACATAATTTTATGTCCTTTTTAAGCTTAATCAGTTTGTTTTTTAGTAGCTGGATTGCCCTTTTTATAATGATAAAGATTTTTATCCGCTTCTCTTAAAATCGTATCGAGTGCTTTGGTGTTTAATTGATCATCAATTGAAAGGTCAATCTCACCGTAAGCAAGAGACAAATCATCATGAAAATCAGTAAGCATATCATTGATATTTTTAAGTTTATCTTTGAAATTAAAGACCGCTTCACGAGGTAAAATAATCGCAAATTCATCGCCACCTATGCGGTAGAGTATTCCATTGTGAGGCTTAAGCATTCTGCTTAAATAGGTGGAAAACTTATATAGTACTGTGTCGCCATAATGGTGGCCTTTTGTATCATTTACGCGTTTAAAGTTATTTAAATCACACATGAAAAGTTTATGATTACTATTCGATTTTAGTGCTTTGATATCTTTATAAAATTTACGACGATTATATAAAGTAGTTAAATCATCTTTATAAGATAACTTTTGATAACGATCAGCGAGTTCTTGTAATTGCTTATGTTTCGTTTCTAATTCTTTTCTAGCTTTTTCTTCTTCACTTACATCGCGACCGATTGCGATGATTCCTTTTACATTGCCTTCGTTATCTATAATAGGAGCTCTTGTAATATCGCTCATAACAAACCCGGTTTCCGAAAATGGCACGGTTACTTTGCGACGAAAGCTTTCTTTTTTCTCAATCGCCTCTTTATCAAGGCCATTAACTTTGGGGACTTCCCACGATGGATATAAATCAAAGGCGGTTTTGCCTTCGACTTGGTCTGTCACATCTTTAAAATGCTCTTTGACCGCTTGATTGACAATGATGTATTTACCATCTAAGTCTTTAACAGCGACCATATCGGTGGTTGCGTCTAAAGCAGTCCTTAATATTTGATGTTGGGTCTCATATTGTTTTTGAGTTTCTTTTAATTTAATTTTCTCAGTCACGTCAATAAAATAAGCAATTATCGTATCGTCATCTAGTTTATCAAGTTTAACGTCTATGTATTTTTTTGTAGTTTTTAAGAAAACATCGTTAATCAAACGGTTGCCCTGTTTTAACGTTAATAGTAAATTATCATGGATGTTGAGATGGTCAAGTTGATGGGTTTGAATAATGGTATGAACGTCATTTCCTTCTAATTGATTGCGCATTTTAGACTCAAAAAACATCGTAAACGCATGGTTGGTTTTGATAAGTTTAAAATCATGAATGACATCATTTTTTTTAACTGCTTGAACAATTGCATAGCCAATTGGTAAGTGTTTTTCTAACGATTCATAGTATTTAATGTTCACAAGTATCCCCCTCAGAGAAGTTGTTTTTATTAAAAAATATATGTATTATATCATAAGCATTTGTGAAAGTTAAGATTATACTATAGATTATTTGTTGCAATATATGTCTTTAATTCATTCAAAAAGGTATCGATTGCGGCTTTATCAATATCGTTGTGCGTCATTAAACGCATATATTCTCCTTTATACCCACCCAGTAAAATTCCTTTAGGTTTTAAGTATTCAGTTAAATGATTTAAATTAATAGTATCGCTTTTGATGAAAACCATATTAATTTTATCCCCGGTTTCTTTAACGGTAAAGTGATGGGTTTTTTTAAGTTCGGTGCGTAAATATTGTGCATTATCATGATCGTGGCCTAAACGCAAGCGCATTTTAGTAAGGGCAATAAGGCCAGCAGATGCGATGATGCCTACTTGTCGCATTCCTCCACCCAATAGTTTTCGATATTTTCTTGCCTTGTTAATGAAAGCTTGATCGCCTACTAACATACTCCCAATCGGGGCGCTTAATCCTTTGGATAAACAAAACATAACCGAATCTACCTGGCTTGTGATGGCTTTTATATCTACTTTTAAAGCGTGAGCAGCATTAAAAATTCTAGCGCCATCTAAATGATGCTTAATGCCTTGTTTTTTTGCAAGATCATGGAGTTTCTCTAGCGTTTTTAACGCTGCAACTTCTCCACTACTATGGGCCGTCTCACTAAGAATTAAAGACGTTTTAGGGTAGTGAATATTCTCGCTTCTTATCCCTTTTTTTACTGCTTCTAAAGAAAGTGCACCCCCAGCATCTTCAACGACATGAAAATTCGCACTCGATAAAAGTGCCGCTGCACCGACTTCGTAGTTTTTAATGTGTGATCCTTTCCCTAGGATGATTTCATCGCCTGGATTAGTATGAACCATAATTGCGATTTGATTGCCCATGGTTCCTGAAGGCACAAACAGTGCCGCTTCTTTTCCAAGTATTTTCGCCGCTTCTTGTTCTAGGCGATTCACCGTTGGGTCGTCGCCATAGACATCATCTCCAACTTCGGCTTTCGCCATCGCTTGTCTCATGGCATTAGTTGGGGTTGTGACTGTATCACTTCTAAAATCTATCATTATTATCACCTGTTTAATTTTTTATGAAAAAGACTATTACATTAAATTCATTATACATGAAAAAAGCTCATCTAAAAATAGTGAATTAAAAAAGCCCTCATTTGAAGGCTTTAAATTAATAAACTATGAAAGTTTAGGACGTTTATTACTCGATTTATTGTTGAATTTTGGGGGGATAAGGATAAGGGTTCCAAATACTATAACTGCAAAGCCTATGTACATTAAAGTATAACCCCAATCAGGGATTTCAATAAAGGTCGTTGTTCTGACAATGCGCATGAGAAAAGTTAATTCGCTATCCCATCTTTGACCTGCAAGTCGTCTAAAATAATATTCTAAAGTAGTTAGTGGGCATGGTTCTCCGAGCATTTCTTGGACTGCGACGATTGCAACAGCGACAAAATGGATGCCTCTAAACGTCACATTTCTCACAATTGGCCAGTAAAAAAAAGCACCAATTACTATAAAAATTTGTCCTAAGACAACAAATAAAACGTAAAGTAAATGCAAAAAAGCTGTTGCATTTGCCAAGAACTCATAGATTGATTCGCTCATATTATCACCTATTTTTAAGTTATTTCATTATACCATAGTCCTATAAAAACAGTTTAAAAAAAGTCTTAAATTACAATATTTCAAAGATTGTTTTCAACTATTCATTACGTTCTATATAGTTTTGATGTTTGTGTTTATTGTGATACATAAGATAATTAACGCCTTTCATCACTTCAAATAAAGCAAAAACATATTTTAAGTTAATAGAGATTAAACAAAGCCAATATTTATCAATTATTTTACGATCTGATTCAATGCGGTTTAAATAGGGTTAAATATATACCATATTAATTGAATGCACTTAAATATTCGGTTTTTTAGTGTTATTATCAATAAAGCTAAATCAACTTAAAAAACACTCCAGTGTTTTCGCTATATTTAGGTGGATTCTATTTATATGAAATATCAAAAATGGCTGTAAACTAATAACGTTGGTATAGAGTTTTGATAAAGATACTGGCGGGCTTTTTGGGCATATGAACGCTATTATCCTTATACCACACTATATGGGTTTTAAGCTTAACCGCATACATACAATAATCATCTATTGTAGTTTTCGTTAAAATATGCATCAATCCACTCAAAAGCGTTAATGCCATCAGTCGTTTCATTATCGATGACAATATACTTTGTGTCATAGTTAACTAAAAGCCTACTAAAATTAAGTTTGTTATAACGGTATTCAGTCACTTCTAAAAGGAATTCGGTATATCACTTCAAATCCATCATCGGGTTGTACAGTAAGAGTCGCTTCAAAATGTTTGACAGTTAATGAAGGACTACATCCCATCAAAATAAAGAAAATCATGGCTTAACTTATTACTAACATGAATTTCTTTTAAAAACGCTTTTAGTTTGTTTGACTAAAAAAGGCTGATTCTAGCCACACCTTCTGCCGTGTGAAATGTAGTAATCCTTTATCGCGCATCTTCATGAGTGTGCGTACAAACGATGAGCGGGCAGTGGCGAGTTCTTCGGCAATGGCTTGTTTAGTATCAGGCAACACAATAGGGGTTTTACCTTGTTGGTGATAAAGTGATAATAAATACTGTTTAACGCGTTCTTCTAACGATGTTAAACTTTGATCTTTAATCTTTCCCACCAACGTTTCACTGCGTTTAGACATCGCTTGTAATACATTGAGCATAAACGCTTCATCTGCTTGTGCGCCTTTGATTACGGTTTGTTTAGGCACACTTAACATCGTCACATTACTAAAGGCTTCTACCATCATCGCATAGTGATTGTTCGATGAAAACAGTTGGTTTAAACTGATGATGTCATCAGGGTTCAGTTTTTGTACAATCATCGTTCTGCCATTGGCTTCAAGGTGTCTAATCGCAACCACACCCTCTAACAACACATCTAAGGTGTTCACAGTATCTTTTGGCATGTAGATACATTGCTTTTTGTCAAAAGTTTTTATGATGAATGGTTTAAGAATATCTAGCGTATTATCTTTCACACCGTTAAATAGCGATATATTTCTAATTTCTTTCATATTTATCACTTCCGTTACTATTGTAACGTTTATTTTGGCTTAAATCAATTAACATAAATATAAAAGAGGTGTTCATATGCAAAAAAAGATACAAACCATCACACAACTGATCTTTCTTACTATATTTATTATTTTAATCATTCACAACCTTTTACCAATATGGATGGGAATTTTCGGTGTGTTTTTATTGTTATCGATGATGTTTAGCCGTTTTTATTGTGGCTACATTTGTCCGATTAACACTGTCATGAAACCCATTAGTTTTTTAAAACGTATTTTTAAAGTACCCAATGTTAATTCCCCTAAATTTTTAAAGCATCCTAGCACACGCTATATATCATTATTTTTAGTCGTAGGGCTGTTAGCTTTTAGTATGATTACAGGTGACGCACTGCCAATTTTACCTCTGTTAGTTCTCATAGGCGCTATGGTTACACTGATATATGATGAATCACTGTTTCATAGACATTTATGTCCTTATGGAACATTGCTTAAAGTGGCGTCTAAGCCGACAAAAAAAGCAGTTAGCATAAATGAAGATGCCTGCATTAACTGCGGTAAATGCAAAAAGGTATGTCCCACAGAAGCCATCATAAAACATACGTCATTTCACCGCATCAACAAACAAGAGTGCCTAACTTGTTTTGCGTGTGCACGTGCATGCCCGATCAATGTAATTGCTTACCGTTCAGTAAACACTTAAATGGCACGACTTAAAGTCTTATTAAACAACAAAACTCTGATGCTAGGATTAGGGTTTTTTATTTTGGGTAGTTAAATATGGTTTATTAACATCACCCATTTTGATTTAAATATAGTTAACCTATAGTCAATTGAATATGAGACGCTTACTTTGAACTTACCGGTCAAATCCTCCCCACAAGGGTTTGGGTTAGATGCCTATCAATGTAGGCCACACTGCGGTCTTCCTAGCTGAATATTTTGTCTGAAACACACCTTGAATTTCTTAAAAATATGTGTTTATTATGATAATAAAAAAGCCCATTTATTAGTGCTATAAATGAACATACTTTATTATATGTCTTTAGTTGTACGAGTTTATTTATTTTGTGCAGAAAGCACATGATTTTGTTAGTAAAACTAGTGGAAATGAAATTATTTAATCCATCATGTTAAAGTAGAATTGAAATAGTAAGTATGACAACAAATCTCTTAATAGTAGGCATCTCTACCGTTGTAATGGTCTTCACCTTTCATTTCAACGATTCTTATTTTGTCTCCAATTTTGTACATAATGATTACCTCCTATGGTTAGTAATATATATCACTCTAAAGAGACAAAATAGCAAGTAAAAAAGCCACCTAAGTGACTTATTAGTTGATACTTTATTTCAGAATTTCAAATTTTTGAGGTTCCATTTTTTAAAGGTCCCCCTGTACGGTACCCCTGAACAATTTTTCACACTTGATGTGGGGGGACTAGTTTACAAAATGTATTCTGTATAGTAATTAACTGAAATACTTTTTTTGTTAGCATCATTTTGTTGTCTTAGTATATACAAAGGATGCCAAGGCTCACCATTTTGAGTTTTACCACCTAAGTAATACCACTCTGATGTTGAGTGAGTTGTTCTAATCTTATCGATATCAGCTAGACATGTGGCTTTTAAATATTGGCATCTATTGATATTGTTTCCCCACATTGCGTGAAGTTTTACATTTGGATATTGTTTTATTATCTTCTCTATCTCAATTAAATTATTACTATGGATAGTATTATTTATCGTTGGATTTATACCTTTAGGATTTGTAGACCTTTGAGGATAGATATTTAACATTATCCATCCAGTATATCCAAGCTTAATCGACATGGAAGCAACTTCCCTTAATGTTGGATCTAGTTTCAAAGGTGTTGCATAACTAGGATTAATTCCAAAGACAATAAATGGATTGTTCCCAGTAACATCACCTAGAACATATCTTTCTAAATTTGTTAATGAGTTAATATAAATCGACGCCATTAACTAATCACCCCATAAATAATTAAAAAATCTAATTTCCTTAAATCTGAATAATTATTAGGATAATAGCTATTGAAAGTTTTTATAGCTTCTTTTACTTTGTCTGCGTTTAGTGTTTCATTCATCTTTTCAGTAAGAATAGCATAAACTTTTAGAGCATGTTTAATCTTTGACTCCAATGAACCATCGCGCTTCAAACCTAATCCATAATATTCTAAGGTTTTTCTATCAATAATGACTTGAGAATCATCTATGGCATTTAGCATCTTAGATATAAATGATGCTTCACAACTACCCATGATATCTGCAAAGTTTCTTAATAGTTCCTCAAAAGTTGGCTTAATTGCTTTATAATCTTCAAACATTGAAAAGTAAGCGTCATACCACTCAGCTCTTTTGGGTGCTGTAAAGTAAAAACCTTTAAACTTTGTCTGAAACACTTTGTTTTCTCTGACATTGGTATTTCTTAAGTTATCTATTATATATTGGTATCTTTCAATACCAGATTCCATTTTAACATATGACATCATATCAGCTCCTTGCATGTAAATAAATTATACCATCTATCCAATGAGATTGCCATCTTTGTCAAATCTAACTTCTTTACTAAATCGCTTGTGCTCATTGTTATGACAATCTCTGCAGAGCAGTTCCAAGTTATCTTGATTAAGACTTATTGATGCATCGCCTACATTATCAATTGAGAGTCTTTCTTTGTGATGGACTTCGATTCCAATAGCTCCACACCTCTCACACTTGCCATCGACTTGTGTAATTTTTATTTGTCTAGCAAGTTGCCACTCACTGGATTTATAGAAGTTATGTAGAACCTTTGGTTTTTTCATATGCACCTTTTAGCTCTGACGCTTTTGCTTCTACATGTTCCCATCGAACTGGTAAATCTTCTCTACCCATATGTCCATAGGCTGCAAGTTTCTGAAACTTCACTTTATCAAACTCTAACTCTTTACGAATGCTAGCTGGTGTGAAATCAAAGTACTGTTTAATCAATTCTAGTAATCGCTCATCGGATAATCTGCCAGTTCCAAACGTATCAATCGATACTGCGACTGGACTAGCTACTCCAATGGAATAGGACACACAGACTTCGCACGTGTCGGCCAATCCTGCCGCCACAAGGGCTTTTGCTACGTATCTGGCATAGTAAGTCGCACTGCGGTCAACCTTGCTTACGTCCTTACCAGAAAAGGCTCCGCCGCCATGTTTAGCGTATCCACCATAAGTATCCACTATAATCTTTCTACCTGTTAAACCTGAATCACCATAAGGTCCACCAACAACAAAAGCACCTGTTGGATTGATTAAGATATTGATTCCTGTTAGATCCTTATCGATCATAGGCTTGAGTACTTCTTCGATGATGATTTCTTTTGCGATTAAAGGATTTGCTTCTGGTCTTGTTTGAGCAGAAACAATAATCGTGTAAA
>CAYLQZ010000017.1:0-2796 GCA_964386055.1 uncultured Candidatus Izemoplasmatales bacterium
CCCGACCTATGCCCTTAGCAGGGGCACCTCTTCAGCCAACTTGAGTACTACTCCATTTCACAGCCACTATATAATAATATATTTTACTGTGGCTGTCAACGTTGCGTCATGAAGTTTTCGTTTATTTATAAGATGTTTTAATGTAGGCACCCCAATCCGCTTTAAACCAAATATAATTTTAGCCTTGTGTTGGGTCTACCATTGTCAATTGAAGCCGTTTACGCTCTATGTCGACTCCCTCTACCCAAACATCTACAACATTTCCGACTGAAACAACATCTAATGGATGTTTTACAAATGATTTTGTAAGTTTTGAAATATGAACAAGTCCATCTTCTTTGACACCACAATCAATAAAAGCACCAAAATCAACTACATTACGAACAGTTCCTTTTAACTTCATTCCTTTTTTCAAATCTTCAAGTGATAGGATATCGCTTTTTAAGATTGGTGCTGGTGCGTCATCTCTCGGATCTCTTAAAGGTTTCATTAAATCGTCAAAAATATCTTTAATGGTTGGAATTCCAGCATCCGTTTTCCCAATATATTGTTTTGGATCTAATGGTTTTATTCTCTCGCGTAAAATATCGGTTCCAATCATTGATAAATTGGCGTCCACACTATTTAAAATTTCCATTGCAAGGGCATAACTTTCAGGGTGGATTGAAGTTTTATCTAGTGGATTATCCCCCTCGGTAATTCTTAAAAAGCCCACAGCTTGTTCATAACTTTTTGCGCCAATGCCTTTAACTTTTTTAATTTCTTTCCGATTTTTAAAAGCACCGTTTTCTGTTTTATACTCAACAATATTGTTTGCTGATTTATTGCTTAATCCTGAAACATACATTAATAAAGAAGGCGATGCTACATTGACATCAACACCAACTTTATTGACGGCAGTTTCTACCGTAAAATCTAAAGAATCGCCTAACTTTGACTGCGATACATCATGCTGATATTGTCCAACACCGATACTTTTAGGATCGATTTTTACGAGTTCACTTAAAGGGTCTTGTAATCGCCTTGCGATTGATACCGCACTCCGTTCTTCTACTTGTAAGTTAGGGAATTCTTTTTTAGCCAGTTCACTTGCACTATATACTGATGCTCCTGCCTCATTAACAATTGTGTATAAAGCCTTAGTTTTGCTTGTTTTTAATAAATCTACAATGAACGCTTCTGTTTCACGAGATGCGGTTCCATTCCCTATCGCAATGACATCAATACTATAATCATTGATCATTTTAAGCACTTTGTCTTGTGATGCTTTTTTCACAGCTTCAGAAACAGAATCATTCGGTCTTTTAGGATGCGGATAAATCACATCAACTGCTTGTAAGGTTCCCATCTCATCTAATGCAGAAAGTTTACACCCTGTACGGTAAGCAGGATCTACTCCCAAGACGTTTTTTCCTTTTAATGGGGGTGACAAAAGGAGGGATCTTAAGTTTTCACTAAAGATATGAATGGCATTATCTTCTGCCTTTTCACTCAGTTCACTTCTTAACTCTCGCTCGATAGACGGAGCAATTAACCGTTTGTACGCATCTTTATATGCGAGTTCTACATGGGGGGTGCTCGGTGTATTAGCGGTGATCGTTTGGCGTTCTAAATAGTCATGAATTAATGGTAAATCTACATCAATTTTTACAGATAAAACTTTTTCTTTTTCTGCTCTATTCAGCGCTAAAACACGGAAAAGTTTGATGCGTTTAACAGGCTCTTTAAACGCATAATACATTTCATATATTTTTTGAGGGTCTTCGGCGTTTTTCTTTAATTTTGTGACAATCTCACCATTGCTAAACGTTTGGTTACGAATCCATTTACGGATTTTCGCATCATCACTAATGCGTTCTGAGATAATATGACGAGCCCCTTCAAGCGCTTCAGAGGGTGATGGAACATCTTCATTCACAAACGCTTCTGCCTCGGTTTCAGGATCAAAATCTGCTTGGAATTCCATGATTTTTTCGGCAAGCGGTTCTAATCCATTTTTAATGGCCATCGTCGCTTTCGTTTTCTTTTTTTCTTTGAATGGTCTATAAAGATCTTCTACTTCAATAAGTTGCTTAGCACTTAAAATTGCAGTTTTTAACGCATCATCTAATAAGCCTTTTTCTTCAATTAAACGAATTACATCTTCTTTACGATCTTTAAGATGTTTTTGATATTGATAGGCTTTATCAATTTCGCGTATTTCTTCTTCATCTAAAGCGCCAGTCATTTCTTTACGGTAGCGCGCAATAAAAGGAACAGTGTTGTCTTTTAATAAAGTCAACACTGTCTGTACAGTTTTATCTTTAATGCTTAATCGTTTTGATAATTCTTGAATAATTGTTTGATCCATAAAATCCTCCATTAAGGGGTATAATTTCCTTCTGCCATGTCATCAAGTAATTCTAAAACAGGGCCCGGCCCTACGATAGGGTCTTCTAAAACGTCTCCATCTTGCATTACCAATATAGTAGGGACATATCTCACTGCAGCAGGTGGTGTCCCCGATGTACCATGAGAAAATACCATAGGGTATTCTTCTGAGTGGTCAATATTAAACCTCACAATATCATCAAAGATGTCTTGACAAGCAGGGCAACTTGGTACATAAATATATACCAAATAAATGTCCCCTGTTTCATCATATTCATCTAACTCGCTAAAATCATCAATATGCGGAAAGTCATCATAATCTAAATCATCATCAATATGCGGAAAGTCATCATAATCTAAATCATCATTAATACATGCAACTAAGGTTATACTTAAAAGCATTATTAAAAATACTATGCTAAATAG
>CAYLQZ010000017.1:2896-36093 GCA_964386055.1 uncultured Candidatus Izemoplasmatales bacterium
TACATGCAACTAAGGTTATACTTAAAAGCATTATTAAAAATACTATGCTAAATAGGTTAAATTTCATATGTATCGCTCCTAAATGTTTTTTCTTATTGTAAGGGATTTTACCATTAAACTCAAACTATAAACAAATCTTTGTACTTTAATTTTCTAACACCATGTATTGTTCATAATCATGGTCTTCCGCTTCTTCCATAAAGGCTAAAATATCCTCTACACCATAAATAGCCCGTTGAATTTGATCATGGCCAATAAACAGTAGTGCTGGCGCATCGAATTTTAAATCATCAATTCTAAGTCCAACCATGTCATCTAAATTAGCGACATTGAGCTTTATATCTTGGTCATTATCCATTCCAAAGTCAAACATCGTTTCATTGAGTGCTATAGATTCAGAAGATGACCCTGTTTCATCTCGGGTATACACATAGACCAGTTCAGGGTCTTCCCATGCCATATCTCTAATATCAAACCAATTTCTTAAATGGTCAAAATCATCATATGTATACGCCCCATAGGTTTCATTATATTCCTCTAATTGGCCTCTAGTCTCTGGCATCCAATAATCTCCAGCTTCAAACCCTTCAATAAAATTAAAAATAGGATTCGCGCCATAGTATTTATCTTGCACTTCCCCTTCATATACTACAACGAGTTTAGGACCACGTGAAGACACATTGAGAGGTCTTTGGCCACTCATCGCTCGATAGTTCGCAACATGCATGTTAGGGACCGCTTCTCCTTCTTGGGCAAAAACGAATAAGGGTTCGTTGATTCTATGGGTTCCATGCGATTCACACCCCAGAAAATCACGGTCAATTAAATAAATAAACTCATATTCACCTTGACCTATAAACGCTAAATCATCCCAATCATCTAATCGGTCGAAATCAGAATAGGTATAGCCCCCATATTCAGACTCACAAGACGACAACAATATGGTTGACACTATTAATAAACTTATAAACACTAAACGTTTCACGCTAAATCACCTCGTTTGATACTACAAACAGCCACAGCGTAATGATCGCTGTGCGATATACTAATTAATACTTTGTCGTTACTTTGTGGTGCACTTAAATAAGGTGCACCAAATTCATCGTTTAAAATTGAAACGTCTTTAAAATTTAAAGCAGTATCAAAACGTTGATAAGCTTTAACATAAGCTTCTTTAGCGGCGAATCTCCCCGCCAAAAACTCAAACTGTCTTTTGGTACTCATCATTTTATCATAAAGTATCATTTCATCAGGCGATAAAATCCTTTGCACAAACCGTTTAGAAAAGTGCTGTTTAATACGATCAATTTCTACAATGTCTATTCCTAACCCCTCATTGTTCATACGATTCAATCGCCTCCTTCGCAAGTTGATTTATATTTCTAAATCGGTGATTCAATCCAGATTTAGAAATAGTTTTTGCATAATGCTGTTTTGAAAATTCACTTAGTTCAACTAAAGATGCTTCAGGGTAAGTTTTTCTTAAAAACATCGCTTCCTTAACGCTTTTAGGCAACTTAGTCTCATCGAGTAATTTTTCAATAATCTCAATATTCTTTAGTTGTTTGTTTGCGGCTTCAAAGGTCTTGTTTTGATTGGCAATTTCCATATTCATAACCCGGGTGATAGAATTGACAAAATCTCTTTTAATGCGTTCGTCTTCATACACTAAAAGGGCATTATTAGCGCCAGTAATTCTTAAAAAGTCCGCAATCTTCTCACTATCTTTAATATAGACTAATACACCACGTTTTTTTTCATGGACTTTAGTCTTTAATGAAAATTCATTCATTAATTCCATTAAGTCTTGTGCATATGAAAAGCTAGGACAAGCGATTTCCAGGTGATATGAAGAAGAGTGAGGATGATTGATTGACCCTCCAGCTAAAAAGGCTCCTCTTAAGTATGAACGCTTACAACATTCTTTGTTTATGATGGTCTCATCAATGGTTTGTCCGTATCCATGTTCCTCGTCCATTAAACCAAGTTCTCGAATAATTAAATTTACTTTTTCTTTAATCATCATCATGTAGGCATTTTTCTTTTGTAACCTAACACTTTGTTTACTTAATACATCAACGGTAATGGGATAAAGACTTTTAATCATCGAGATTGCTTTTCTAGCAATCGGTAATGACGTCGTTTGATAAACCAATCGCATTCCTTCACTACTTAATGATAAATACCCACTAATAGCCAACATTGAAGAAAGCGTCGCGACACTACAACATTGTGTCGTTTTTATGTTTAATAATTCTTTTTTGGTATCAGAAGTAAATGACACTTTCTAACCTCCTTATTTACTTTTCTTAAATAAATTTAAGAAGAGTCCAAGCATAACGCCTAAAATAGACGCAAAAAATGCACGATACATCTCTGGTAATAAAAATGTAATAGTATGTGCAGGAATCCAAAATAGCGGAATGGTTTTAAGCAACATCTTAACAAATGCTGGATAATCTATTGTATCTAATGCTGCGTTAAATTGATAGTGTTTACTCTTAACATGCAATTCAATCATCGCATCGGTAATCCTATGAAACAACATCATTGCAGGTGCAAACAATAAATTCATTAACACACTGATATATAACGCACGCATCACTGCGTTTGAGCCATGTGGAATTATCCCATTCATATTAAGCGCATCGACACCAGCTGGAAAAATTTCAAACACAATCACAATGATAATCCCAATAAATCCCCAAACGCCCATTTTTCTTAAAAGACCAGGAACATGATAAGACGTAAAGCGAATCCGATAAGAAAAAATGTCGCCTAAAGAAGCGAATAAGAAAAATTTCAAAAATCCGCCAAATAAAACATATCTATTCGTAAAATCAAAAAATGTATGGTGTGTACTAGGAATAACCAGCAATAAAGCCGTTATAAATAATACCATCGCAAACATCATATCATAACGTTTTTTCATATGCATTACCATTTGCCTTTCAGTCATTATAACCCACAAGTATTTAGCTTTGGTACTTTATATATTATAACGTATTCCAAAAGAAAAAACGATGCCTTTGAGGCACCGTTTGTTTAGTTTTCTAGATTTTCAATAAATTTTGCGACCATTTGGGCTCCGATTGCCCCATCAGACGTTGCGGTCACAATTTGACGCAATTCTTTTTCAATGACATCGCCTATCGCAAAGACGCCAGGAATCGCCGTTTCCATATGCGGTGTCGCTTTAATATAGCCTTGTTCATTGGTAATCCCTAGATCTTGAATAAAGTCCGTATTAGGCGTTTGTCCAATAAAGACAAAGACACCATCCGTTTTAAACTTAGATACTTCTTGCGATTCAACATCTTTAAGCGTTACGCTCTCTAATTTTGTATCGCCATTGAAGCTTGTAATTTCATATCCAAGTTTAAAATCGATCATATCATTTTTTTGAGCCTTTAAAACGGTTCCTTTATCTGCTTGCAATGAGTCTAAAATATTCACAACAGTAACTTTAACGTTCATACTGGTTAAATAGATTGCCTCATCTAATGCACTGTTTCCTCCACCGAGTACAATGACCGCTTTATCTTTATAAAACGCGCCATCGCATACAGCACAAAAGCTAATGCCTCGGCTTTGGAATTTGTCTGCATTTGGTGCATTTACTTTTCTAGGGTTGGTTCCACTTGCTAAAATAACTGTTTTAGTCTTAAATACATTCCCATCTTGGGTGTGGACTTCTTTATATTTTTGGTGGTCTACAATTTTAGCCACATCACCATACTGGTATTTAACGCCTAGTTCTTGGGTGTGATTGAACATCTTTTCACTCAGTTCAAATCCCGTAACTTTTCCAACACCAGGATAATTTTCAATTTCGTATGTATCAACCATGTATCCACCTGGTGCACCTTTTTCTATCATCATGGTTTTTAAGTTGGCGCGTTGCGTATAAATAGCCGCAGTCATACCGCCTGGGCCAGCGCCAATAATAATTACATCGTACATAAACTATTCACCTCGATTGTCTATTCTACACTATCTTTATCTAAAATATCAACATAATGCTTACGAGGACGAATAAATCGGTTTGCGACTAAAACTAATACCCCTACAACTGCCATAATAATACCGATAATTTGAGCGGCTCTTAAGCCAGTATTGCCGACATACAAAGCATCAGTTCGCATAAATTCAATGAAGAATCTTCCCACCGAATACCAAATTAAGTAAAAGGCAATTAAATCGCCACTTCGTGTAAATTTAACGCGTCTTAAGATGAGTACAATAATTAATCCTAATATATTCCAAAGTGATTCATAAAGGAATGTTGGATGATAATAGTTCATCCCATGGTCTGCACTAAAATACATATTATTGACAATAAAATCTGGGATGCGCAAAGTATTGCTTAAAAAGTCATACTGAGAATCTAAAGAAAGCTCAGCTGTACCATTGCTTAATCCACCAACAACACCACCGTGCGCTTCTTGGTTAAAGAAGTTGCCCCAGCGGCCAAAAATTTGCCCAATTAAAAATCCCGGTGCGATTAAATCCATCACTCTATAAATATCAAGCTTACGAACCCGTGTATAGATAAACGCTGCAACTACTGCGGCTAAGAAGCCACCATGAATTGCGAGTCCACCCTCAGTGATTCTAAAAATTCTTCCTAAATCACCACTGTAACGCTCCCATTCAAAAATGACATAATACAGTCTCGCACCAATAATCGCGAGGGGCAAAATAATGATTAACCCATCAATGATGTAATCAGGCTTTATGCCAAGCCTTTTTCCTTCTTTTAACCCCATAAATAAAGCCCCTAAAACCCCTAGTAAAATCATGAAACTATATAAATACACGGTTATAGGTCCGATACTAAATAATTCATTTGATAATGGTGAATGATTAGGATCTAAGTGTGCTGCTGTTAGTAAACTAAACATAATAATCCCTACTTTTCATTATTTTTTTTGTGTTTATTGTTAATTTCTAAAGAAATTGAATCGGTAAAGTCTTGCGCCATGTTCGTTCCTAAAAATTTTAACCGTGCGTTCATTGCTGCTACTTCAACCAATGAAGGAACACTTCTTGCAGCGGTAATCGGGACTTTCACACTCACGACTTCTGTTTCAAATATTTTTGTTTTTTGTTCATCAAGCCCTAAACGGTCATACTCTAAATCATCATCCCATTTTTCAAGATCTACAATCAACATAATATCTTTCATATCTTTAAATGCTGAAGCCCCAAATAATTTAACAACATTCACAATGCCAATTCCACGAATTTCTAAATGTTCTCTTAATACTGCTGGCGCTTCACCCACCAAATTTCCAACTTCTTTTTGATAAACATCGACGCGATCATCGGCTACAAGTTGATGGCCCCTTTTTACAAGTTCTAAAGCAACCTCACTTTTTCCAACCCCGCTTTTTCCACGAATTAAAACGCCAACTCCGTTAATATCAACTAACGTACCATGGATACTTTTTCTCGGGGCTAATTTACTAAATAAATATTGATACAATTTAGAGAAAAGTTCTGATGTTCGTAAATAACTTTTTAATACAGGGATTGCATATTTATTCCCCATTCGGATAAAAACATCAGGGATATCAACATGTTTAGAAAAAATAAAAGCAGGTGGATGTTTTTCAAACAACATTTCGACTCGGATTTCTTGGTCTTCTTTTGAAAGCCACCCAAAAAATGTAACCTCCTTACTCCCAAAGATCTGAACACGATCATGTTCATAAAAATCAAACAACCCAGCCAGTTCAATCCCAGGTCGAGTCAGTTGGGAGTTTTTAATTGGCTGCACCAATCCTTTTTCTCCAGCCTGAACTTCTAATTTAAACTCTTTTATCAATGATTCAACAATTAGTTCCATATTACCACCTCATAGCGCTTAAGATAACGTTTCTAATCAAATGAGACGCTAGATACCGAAAGACAACAAACGCCCCTATAAAGATTATAAACATTGTTTCGTGTCTAAAAACAAATACATCGGTAAATATATAATTTTCTAAAAGATAAAATGCGGTTAAATAGCCAAAAAAGAAAATAAATCCTAACGTTCTCATCACAAAGCGAAAATGATTATATACAACGTATTGTCTAAATAATATTTCAATGAGTGTATAAACTCCTACAAAAGCTAACAGATCTATTAAATCTCCTGAAAAAGTAGTGAAATTAAACACTTCAGCCACCGCAAAGATGACAAGTAAGTTTACCATAAAATACATCGCAAAGTTTAATAAGCCGTTTTGATGAAACTTAGACCCAAACTCAATCATAATCATCCCGCGTGGACGTCGCTTTTTCTTAGAAGAAGCGTTTTTTTGATTTTCTAAATCGCGCAGTTGTTTTAAAAGGTCTTGAATTTCTTTTTCTTTTTCACTATCACTTTTTTCTTCTTGTTTATCATTATCTTGTGGTTTTGATTCATTAGATTCATCACTTGAACCGTGTTGTTTTTTCTCCTCTTCACTCATAAAAAGTTACGCTCCTTTTAAAACCTTTTTGAGATACCTTCCAGTATGAGACGCTTCAACGTTTTGAATTGTCTCAGGCGTCCCAGTTGCGATAATCTCTCCACCTGCTTCGCCGCCCTCGGGGCCCAAATCAATAATATAATCCGCCTTTTTAATTACATCTAGGTTATGTTCAATAATGATTACAGTTGCGCCATAGTTAACAATATTATCTATAACATCCATTAACCGTCTAACATCATCTGAATGCAGTCCGGTTGTAGGTTCATCTAAAATATAAAGCGTATCGGACGTAATTTGCTTGGTCAATTCCCTTGCGAGTTTTACACGTTGTGCTTCTCCCCCTGAAAGGGTTGGAGCGGGTTGACCAATTTTCAAGTACCCTAACCCAACATCGCAAAGCGTTTCTAACTTTTTCTTTGCTTTAGGAATATTTTCAAAGAAGCGCACGGCTTCTTCAATGGTCATTTCTAAAACATCCGCAATGGTTTTACCTTTGTATTTTACTTGTAAGGTTTCTTGATTATATCGCAACCCATCACAAGCTTCACAAGGAACATACACATCAGGTAAAAAATGCATTTCAATTTTTAAAACCCCATCACCATTGCACCGTTCACACCGTCCCCCTTTTACATTAAAGCTAAATCTTCCTTTTTGATACCCTCGTATTTTCGCTTCATTTGTGAGCGCAAAAATATCTCGTATCTCATCAAACACACCTGTATAGGTTGCAGGGTTACTTCTTGGGGTCCTCCCAATTGGGGATTGATCAATATTGATCAGTTTTTTCAAATGCTCTTGACCCGTTATTGATTTAAAGCTTCCTTGCATCAGCTTTTTAGGGTAAAGTTCATTGTAAAGACCTTTGTAAAGACATTCGTTCACTAACGAACTTTTTCCAGAACCACTTACACCACTTACTACACTAAGCATGCCTTTAGGAAAGGTAACATTTATATTTTTTAAGTTGTTTTCTTTAGCTCCTTTTATCGTTATGAACGTGCCATCGCCTTTTCGCCGTTTAGCTGGAACAACAATTTTCTTTTTCCTACTTAAATATTGACCTGTAATGGAATGTTCAGCGTGTAAAATTTCTTCATATGTTCCTTGAAAAACTAATTCACCACCATATTCGCCTGCGCCTGGACCAATATCTACAATTTGATCGGCTAACTCCATGGTTTCTTCATCGTGTTCCACCACAATTAAGGTGTTCCCTAAATCACGCATGGTTTTAAGGGTTTCAATCAACCGATTGTTATCGCGTTGATGCAGCCCGATTGAAGGTTCATCTAAGACATATAAAACCCCGGTCAAACGCGAGCCAATTTGTGTGGCTAATCGTATGCGTTGTGATTCGCCCCCTGATAGGGTCGCTGCACGTCGTGAAAGGGTTAAATAATCTAATCCGACATTTTTTAAAAAGGTTAAACGCGAAATAATTTCTTTTAAAATCATTTCTGAAATTTTTACCTCGGTTTCCGATAAAGACAACGTTTCAATCCATTCTAACATAGAATTAACCGATAAATCCGTTAATTCTATAATATCAAATTCGTTAACTTTAACGCTTAAAGCCGCTTCATTTAGCTTTTTCCCATTACACACTTCACAGGTTTTTTCATTCATTAACGTTTCAATCCATTCTCGCATAAACCGCGAGGATGTATCTAGATGTCTACGTTCTAAATTATTGATAATACCTTCATAGAAATCCACTTTGTCATGTTTTACTTTACTAGATTTTCCTTGGAATTGAAAGCGGAGTGGTTCATCTGAACCATAAAAAATTAAATCTATTTGTTTTTTAGTATAGGTCTTAAACGGTTTTCGTAAATCGATTTTATAGTGATCTGCCAAGACTTCTAATTGTTTAAAATGATAGGTATTGGTGTTTTGCCAGCCCTTTATTGCACCTTCATAAACTGAAAGTTTGTCATTATGTATCAATAGTTCTGGATCTATTTTTTTCTTATACCCTAACCCACTACAGGCCTCGCAGGCACCAAAAGGTGCATTGAAAGAAAAGAGCCTTGTTTCAAGTTTTCCAATAGAAAAATCACAATACGGACAAGCAAAGTGTTCACTAAAAGTATGTTCTTCTCCGTTGACCAAAACAAAGACTTTTCCATCCCCTAATTTAGCAGCGGTTTCTAAAGAATCATATAGCCTTGAAGCCACTTTATCTCTCAATTTTAACCGATCTATCACAACATCAATAGAATGTTTTTTATTTTTATTCAGCTCTGGAACCCTATCAATATCAATAATTTCTTTATTTAATCGTAGTCTCACATAACCGTCTTTTTTCAACTGTTCAATGGTAGCTTTATGCGTTCCTTTTTTGCCTTGAATAACAGGCGCCAAAACTTCGATCCGCGTCCCCTCTTCATAAGAAAAAATACGATCGCGCATTTCTTCGATGGTTTGTGAAGAAATTTCTACTTTATGCGTTGGACAATAAGGCTTTCCAATACGTGCAAACAACAATCGTAAATAATCATATATCTCGGTGACGGTTCCAACGGTTGAACGGGGATTTTTAGACGTCGTTTTTTGATCAATTGAAATCGCAGGCGATAATCCTTCTATGCTTTCTACATCTGGTTTTTCTAAGTTTCCTAAAAACTGTCTTGCATAAGCACTTAAACTTTCGACGTAACGCCGTTGACCTTCTTTATAAATCGTATCAAAAGCTAAAGACGTTTTCCCAGATCCACTCAGACCCGTCATAACAATAAATTTATTTTTTGGTAAGGTAATATCAAGACTTTTAAGATTGTTTTCTTTAGCCCCTTTGATAATGATATCTTTCATAATTCCACGTCCTTATTCTTCAAGCATCTTAAGTAGATCATCTTCACTAATAATGGTAACACCAAGTGTTTTGGCCTTATCGTATTTTGATCCAGGCGCATCGCCAGCGCACAAATAATCAGTATTTTGACTTACAGCGCTTGTGACTTTACCACCAAAGGCTTCAATTTTACTTTTGGCGTCTTTACGGCTTAAGGTTGATAAACTCCCAGTTAGCACAAAGGTTTTTCCTTTAAGTGTACCCTCAACAACGGTTTTTCCTTTAAACGTCATATTAAGCCCATTGGATTGAAGGCGATCAATGATTTCCATATTCCCTTCATTGTTGAAATATTCAACAATACTGTTGGCAATCTTTACGCCGATTTCGTCAACACACGTTAAATCGTCTTGACGTGCCTTTACTATAGCAGACAATGTCTTAAAATGCATTGCTAATACTTTAGAGACCTTTTTCCCTACAAACCGGATTCCTAAGCCAAACAAAAGATTTTCTAAGGAATTTTCTTTCGATGCTTCAATATTATCTAACAATTTTTCAATGCTTTTTTTACCAAAACCACTTAATTTAACCAACGTGTCTTTATAATGATGCAGCGTATAAATATCAGGGATTGATTTCATATAGCCTTCGTTATAAAAAAGTTCCATTATCTTGCTGCCTAATCCTTCTATGTTCATCGCTTCTCTTGAAGCAAAATGAATCATAGTTTCTAATTGTTTGGCAGGGCAGGTTGGATTGGGACAGAAATGTTCCGC
Source organism: uncultured Candidatus Izemoplasmatales bacterium (assembly GCA_964386055.1). GTDB lineage: Bacteria > Bacillota_I > Bacilli_A > Izemoplasmatales > Izemoplasmataceae > B1SED10-225. The sequence continues at coordinate 12,937 of CAYLQZ010000017.1, forward strand.
GTCCGATTCACTTTTTTCTAATTCGGTTTCACATTTAGGACAATGTGAAATCATTTGAAACGGCGTTTCATCCCCATCTCGGTTCTCTATAATAACGCTCACAACTTCAGGGATAATATCGCCGGCTTTTTTTACGCTAACCGCATCGCCTATACGTATATCTTTTTCTTGAACATATTTTTCATTGTGTAACGTTGCGCGTGAAACGGTACTCCCTGCAATTTCTACTGGTTTCATAATCGCAACAGGGGTGACTTGTCCCGTTCTTCCTACTTGGAAGAAGATGGCTTTAATCACACTCATCACTTCTTCAGCCTTAAATTTATAGGCAATAGCCCATTTTGGACTCTTAGCAGTGTACCCAATCGTTTTATATAAGGCGCGTTCATTAATTTTTACAACAACCCCATCAATATCATACTGATAGTCGCCACGAGTATTTTCTATGGTTTGAGCTTGCTTAATCGCATCCTCTATATGAGTGGCTTTATACGCAACAGGATTGGTCTTAAACCCTAAAGATTTTAGCATTTTAAGCGTCTTTTCATGCGAGTCACTCGCTTCGCTGTCTGTTTCACTTAAAGCATAAATAAACATATCCAAATCACGTGAGGCCGCAATGGAACTATCTAATTGTCTAATGGTCCCCGCTGCGGCGTTACGCGGATTTTTGAAGATAGGTTTTTCTTGCGTTGCACGGGTGTCGTTTAAAGCAATAAAAGCGCCTTTAGGCATAAATATTTCTCCACGCACCTCTAAGGTTAGTGGTTTTCTAAGGTTAAGAGGCACACTTTTGATGGTTTTAACATTGTGAGTAATATCTTCACCAGTTGTTCCGTTCCCCCGAGTTGCGGCTCTTACTAACCGTCCATTTTCATACTTTAAAGCAGCGGCCAACCCATCTATTTTAGCCTCAACCATATACGTATATTCACGAACCACCTTTTGAATGCGTTGGTCAAACGCTTTTAAATCATCCGCGTTAAACGCGTTTGATAAAGAAAGCATTGGAATATCGTGATCAACCTTTTTAAATCCATCCAATACCGTTCCCCCTACGCGTTGCGTCGGAGAATCATTTGATTGATACTGGGGATACTTAGTTTCTAATTGTATTAACTCATCTAAAAGTTGATCGTACTCAACATCAGAAATTTTAGGCGCGTCTAAGACATGATAGGCATAATCATGAGATTCTATTATTTCTTTTAATGATTCAATCCGTTCCTTTACAGAATCCATAGTTACTCACCTCTCTTGACCTTTTTAATTGCAGGATGGTCTTTCATCAATGTTTTGATACCATGATCTTTTGAAAACGCTATTTTACATTGGTCGTTAGTGACACTAATCACGACCCCACTTCCAAACACTTTATGAATCACTTTATCGCCTTTATCAATATCGTTTTCTACTTTATTTTCTAACGACTGACGCTTAGCTCTATACGTTTTCGTTTGTTTTAAATCTGCAGTATAGCGCGCGTCATTATCACGCGCGGTTTTTGCAAGCCCCTCATAAGTTAAATGTTTAGGATCAATTTGAGCGATAAACATAGAATCAGGGTTTGCGTTGATTTCTCCAAAATGTTGTCTGCTTTTAGCGTTAGTCATAAAAAGTTTTTCTTTTGCTCGGGTAATCCCAACATACATTAAACGTCTTTCTTCTTCAATTTCTTTCGGGTTTGACATGCTTCTATGAAGTGGGAAAAGGCCTTGTTCAGCGCCCACAATAAACACAACATTGAATTCTAACCCTTTGGCCGAGTGTAAAGTCATGAGCGTTACTGCGTTATCATCTTGTTCATCATCTTCTTGACTTTTTAAAGCAATATCTTCTAAGACATAGGTTAATAACGTTTTTTTATCGTCCGATTGGTAGGTATCTTCACTTTCTTTCAACATTGTTTTTAACTCAAGAATGTTTTCGTATCTTACGTCACCTTTATCGTCATTTTTTAACATGGCTTTATAGCCACTTTCATTTAATAAATCATCAATTAATTCATTAAATGACGCAGATTTTAGCGTTGAAATCATTTGTGAAATCATCGATTTAAATGTTTTCAATTTATCTAAAGGGCTTTTACCCAAAGGATTTGTTTCATCACCGATGGCTTCAAAATAAGACAAATTAGTCTTTCTTCCAAACGTTTTGAGTCGCTCCATTGTTTTAGCCCCAATCCCACGTCTTGGTTCATTCACTATGCGTTCAAAACTATAATCATCGTGTGGGTTGACCATTAAGCGTAAATAAGCAACAATATCCTTTATTTCTTTTCGTTTGAAAAAAGACGTATTCCCAACGATTTTATAAGGCAATTTCTTATACATAAATACTTCTTCAAACATTCTGGAAAGCGCATTGGTTCTATAAAGAATTGCCATATTATCATACGCTATACCCTCTTGGTTTAACCGCGCAATCGTCTCCGCGACATAATATACCTCATCACGCTGATCATAGCCTTTATATAGTGTAATTTTTTCGCCTACACCACGGTTTGAAAATAACGTTTTTTCAATCCGGTTTTTATTGCCTTTAATCACTTCATTCGCAGCGTTTAAAATCGTGTTAGTTGAACGATAATTTTCTTCTAATAAAATGACTTCTGGATCATTAAAATTACGTTTAAATCTCCGGATATTTTCAATATTCGCGCCACGAAATGCATAGATTGATTGATCTTCATCTCCTACAATAAACACATTTTGATGGGCTTTTCCTAACAGTCTAATCAACTCATATTGTGCATTATTGGTATCTTGAAACTCATCAACTAAAATGTATTGAAACAATTTTTGGTAATGCGTTAATAAAGTAGTTTCTTGTTTAAACAGTTTAATCGTTAACATGATTAAATCATCAAAGTCCACTAAATTGTTATTTTTAAGTCTTCTAACGTATTCAGGGTATATCACCTTAAGATAATCACTCAGCGGTTCTTGATAATCGCTGAGTGATACTTCTTCGCTTTTCAAATTTAAAACATGAGTTTTAGCTTTTCTAGGATCAATGATTTTAGTATCAATACCATTTTCTTTTTGAATAGATTTAATCAATTGTACCGTATCGTCATCGTCAATGATTTGAAAATGTTTATCGTACCCCAAATATTCAATATGTTCACGTAAAATACGTGCACACATTGAATGGAATGTTGAGATCCACATCATTTTTGTGGAGGCGTTTAATAATTTTGCGATACGGACTTTCATTTCGTTTGCGGCTTTATTGGTAAACGTGATCGCCAAAATCTGATCTTTTGGGACCCCTACATTATTTATTAAATACGCGATTCTTCTCGTTAAAACGTTGGTTTTACCACTTCCAGCACCCGCAATTGCCATCACAGGCCCCTCTGTTTTAGATACCGCTTTTTTTTGTGCTTCATTTAAGTCTTTTAACATCATATCCATTTGAAATCACCCATCAAAATTATACCAAAAATTGAGTAAATATGATACTTTTTAAGCCATAAAAAAAGCCAACCACTAGGGTTGGCTTAATATAACATCTTTACGCTTTTTCGATGTTTTCGGCTTGTGGGCCTTTTTGTCCTTCAACTACGTCGAAAGTAACTTTTTGTCCTTCTTCAAGGGTTTTGAAACCTTCTTCGTTGATGTGTGAATAATGTGCGAATACGTCAGTACCTTCATCAGTAGTGATGAAACCAAAGCCTTTTTCTGCATTGAACCATTTAACTGTACCAGTCATGTGTGTTCCTCCATTCTTTTCTGTATTTCTTAAACGCCTTGTGCTGTGCAAAGAATAGTGGAACATAGTGCTATTTCTTTGTTGCATGGGTTGTTTAAGTTCAAGTACCATAATACACTATATATTTTAAAAATCAAGTCTTTCGGCTTAAAAATTTACTTTTTCTTTTTAAATGACGATTTCATGGCCACGGTACGGTTAAATATTAAATGATCTTCATTGGTATCTTCGTCAACTGTGAAATACCCTTGACGGGTAAATTGGAACGATTCTCTTTCTTTAATATCAAGGTCACCTTCAATGAATCCATATTTAACAATTTTAGAGTCTTTGTTAATTTTTTCTTCTAAAGGCTTATCTTCATCGGTATCAAACATTAGATCTTCATACAATCTAATTTCAGCTGGTTTTGCGGTTTTAGCGTCTACGAAATGAATATTTCCATTTGGTTTTCTGTCATTGAAGCCTGAACCACTTTTTGTTTCAGGATCATACGTTGCATAAATGGTTTCAACATTGCCCTTACTATCATAGGTTACTTCATTAGCTTTAATGAAATATGCATGCATGAGTCTCACTTCAATTCCAAGTGCGAGACGTTTCCATTTTTTATTAGGTTTTTGTTCTATAAAATCTTCTCTTTCAATATAAACTTCATTAGAGAAGGTCATCTTCCGTTCTCCTAAAGCTTCGTTTTCACGGTTGTTTGGTGCGCTTAACGACTCTTGTTTATCTTCAGGATAATTCGTGATTATTACCTTAACAGGATCAATCACAGCGTGAATCCGACGTGCCTCCGTTTTTAAATACCTACGAATCGATTCATCAAGCATTTCTAAGTCGGTTTCTCCTTGGCTTTTAGGGAGCCCTAAAGCTTTAATGAAATTATGAATCGCTTGTGGCGGAACCCCGCGACGTCTTAGTCCACTCAAGGTGATTAATCGAGGGTCATTCCATCCATCAACCACGTCATCTTCTACTAGTTTTCTAATTGCGCGTTTCCCAATAACTTGGTTGGCTATTTTTAATTTCCCAAACTCAATTTGTCTTGGAACATTTTCCATCTCACAATATTTAACAAACCAATCATAAAGTGGGCGGTGATCTTCAAACTCTAAAGAACATAAAGAATGCGTAATCCCTTCTATAGCATCTTCGATAGGATGCGCAAAATCATACATTGGATAAATGCACCACTTATCTAATGTATTATGATGATGGGCGCGTTGAATTCTATAAATAATAGGATCTCGCATATTGATATTCGGACTTGCCATATCAATCTTTGCACGTAAGACTTTTTTACCATCGGCGAACTTACCATCTTTCATTGCTAAAAATAGCGTAACGTTTTCTTCGATTGAACGATCACGATAAGGACTTTTAGTTCCCGCTGATTTTAAATCTCCACGTGTCTCTTTAATTTCTTCAGCATTAAGGTCGCAAACATAAGCCAACCCTTTTTTAACTAGTAACATCGCACGCTCATACATTTCGTCAAAATAATCGCTAGCATAATAGAGGTTATCCCAATGGCATCCTAGCCAAGCGATATCTTGTTTAATTCCTTCTACGAAAATACTATCTTCTTTAATGGGATTTGTATCGTCAAATCTTAAATTAAAGGTCCCACCATAATCTTTGCTTAACATATAATTCATAATAATGGCTCTTGCGTGACCTAGATGCAATAAGCCGTTTGGTTCCGGTGGAAAACGGGTTGAAATTGATTCATGTTTTTTACTTTCAAGGTCTTTTTCTATAATTGATCGAATAAAGTTTTTGTTTTCCATAAAGGATGCACCTTCTTTCCATTGCATTATACTAAAAAGCGTACAAAAAGAAAAGCATATGATTTAAAAGAGACAACGCGCGTGCGCTGTCTCTACTCTATTAAAATAACTCATTAAATTCTTCAAAGATATTAGGATCTATACTCCCTTCAATAGTATCCATAAACGCTGTTTGTGAAGATTCATCCAATTGCTCATAAAGATTAAACATTTCATCCACATTTTCACTGTCTGTAGTGCCATCAGTATTCAAGTCGGATTGGATTGATTCTACCTTATCAATTAACAATGCTTCATCTGACCCTTCTTCTGGATTTAATGCTCCGTTTAAGTCAGAGATGATGGTTGGAGATTCAAAGACATCTTTTAAAGCAGACCCGAACGTAGATAAAACTGTATCTAACGTTTCGTTACTTGCGGTTAATGCTAAATAAATCCCCTCTTCAACCACTTCAATACTTTCGATACTGAGATTATCTTCAATCGTTCCCGCTTCCATGAATGATTCTAAACGATCCGCCTCTAAATGTAAGGTCCCTGCTTCATCAAACATCACAAACTCAACATCACCGATACTCGCAAAGAAGGCTCTAAATTTTTCTAAGCGATCGCTATCAGTCGCTTCATTGATTAAAATATAATCCGTTTCTGATTTATCCTCACGCGACCCTATCGATACAGAGCTTAAATCATATTCAATCTCCCGATCAGTTTGATTTGTGATTTCCCACTCCATAATAATTTTTGATTTAATTGAATCAATTTCCATTAAGGCATGGACAGTAATATCTGTTTCGCTAAATTCAAACCACATAGCGCTGAGCCCCACTACCATTAAACGGTCATTGACCATTCTTTCCATTCTAAAATCTTCAAATCCCTCAAATTCATCATAAACGATTTTATTTAAGTGCACTTCTCTTAATTTATAGCGAGTTTCCCCACTCAAAGCACGGTCAAAGACATATTCTTCAAATCGTGTTTCCATAAAGTTTGAAGCGTTAAAAAGCTCTGGATTATAACCTACTTCATCATGCATATCATATAAATAAAGAGGAATATCTTCATCGTCTGCGCTTCTAAACACTGAGACCCCAAACCTGATATCCATTGCGCTTTCAATAACCCCAAATTGCAAAAGATCTCTTTCATAAATAATAGCGAGCATTTCACCTAGCAACACAAACATTGCGTCATCGTTCTCTTCCTCACGTAATATATCTATCATGCCCATTTTATCTATAGATGCGCTTAAATTATTCATATCAATTTTTATAAACTCATCTTCATCACTTTCAGATTCAACACCTAAGGCACCTATAATCCGTGTTGCCATACCGCTTGTTAGTGGAAGACGCCCAAGTCTGATACTATCAAACGTAACTAAATATTCATCCTCTGTATCTTCAAACTCAAACGCTATCTGCAAAGATGTTTTATACCCAAATCCATCCAATCTTCCCATTTCTAAAGCAACATTTAACGTCATTATTCCAGGTGAATTAGATGTTAACTCTACCCACGCACCATGAACCTTAAGGGCGAAAGAACCTGTATCATTTAAATCAATAATTGTTGCACTATCACATTCTGCGCTCTCACAAGATGTTTGAGGTGCATACGACTCATTTTCATTTCTAAACTGATCATAAATCAGTTGATTAATAATATCTTGATGCATAGTGATTACTAAATCTTCATCACCATCATCATGGTCGTGATAAGTTTCTAATGCCTGTTCTAAAGACTCATAAAATACTTCTACGCCATCACTTTCTTCGTCATATATACTTTTGTCAAAATTTTCCCATGTACTTCCGTCATACCCAAACCCTAAAATTAAAGCTGGAATGCTTAAAAGAATAAATACTGGAATAAATACGATTAATAATAATTTTTTCATAAAAGCCCCCTATAAAAAAGCATCTTTTTCTTTATTATACGAAAAAAATGCTTAAAATTATATAAAATTACTCATTTAACGAAAGCCGCGAATACCCATTCATACTCATCGCGTCAGTTTTTTTATACCGTTTATAATAATAGTAGCCTGCAATGCCCATCATTGCGGCATTATCTGTACAGTATTTAAATGGAGGAATACTCACTTTTACATCAGGAAAATGGTGCAAAACTTCTTGACGCAAATGAGAATTCGCAGCAACACCCCCTGCAACAATCAACATCTTAGCATTATAATCTTTAACGGCTTGTTTGCTTTTATCAATTAAATGTTTAACAGCTGCCGTTTGAAACGAAGTCGCCATATCCACTTTATTGATGGGCTCTTTTTTCATATTCATACGGTTAATCATATTAATCACATGACTTTTTAAGCCACTATATGAAAAATCATAAGGCGCGTCGGTTTTAATCGTTGGCATGGGATAACTCTGCTTGCCTTTTTGGGCCATTTCATCAATAATGGGTCCGCCAGGATAGCCTAACCCAAGCACACGAGCAATCTTATCATAAGCTTCTCCCACCGCATCATCATGCGTTTCTCCAAGCTTTTCAAACAGGTAGTGCTCACGCATTAAAATAAGTTCAGTATGCCCACCAGATACGACTAATGCTATTAACGGGAAAACCATCTCATTTTCAATTTGATTGGCGTAAATATGGCCGGCTATATGGTGGATTCCAACGATTGGAATATCGTGGGCAAAGGCGAACGCCTTGGCCGCATTAATCCCTACTAACAAGCTCCCAATTAATCCAGGGCCTTTAGTAACCGCAACTAAGTCAATATCGTTTGCTTTAAGATGGGCCATCTTTAAAGCATCTTCAAATACGACGCTTATGCCTTTAACATGTTCTCTTGAGGCAATCTCAGGTACAACCCCACCAAAAGAAGCGTGTGTTTTAATTTGTGATAATACAACATTAGACAATATTGTTTTACCGTCTTTAGACACACTTACACTTGTCTCATCACACGAACTTTCTACTGCAAGTACAATCATGATTGATCTCCTAACCATTTCACCATGAGGAGAGCATCACTGCCGTCTTCATAGTATTTTTTTCTAACCGCTTCACGTTTAAAGCCTAAAGACTCATAAAACGTAATAGTTTCACCATTTTGTTCATGGACTTCTAACGTTAATACTTTAACATGATGCCTATTAGAATAATCGATAAGTTTTTCCATTAGCTGCCTACCATATCCTCGCTTGCGATGTCTAGCTTCAACAGCGATATTTATTACTTCAGCATTCGGGTTTGTAATCCACATTCCCGCGTAACCTAGACGTTTCCCGTCTTTTATTAGTATAAAATAATGGGCCATTTCATTATATAGAATCTCACGCGTCAACATCGCTTTTTCTAAACTTTTTCCAAAGGTTTTTTTCTCAAGTTCATAAACATATTCAATATCACTCATATCCATTTTTCTAATCATTTTCAGACGCCTTATTTCGTTCCGCTTCGGTTTTTCTTAGATACATAGGTGTCAATGTATGGACATTGGTTACGCGTTTTAACCCCTCACTGTTTAGCAAAACATTTAAATCAGGTTCATTAACCTTCACCACGTGATCGTAATCCCAAGTTTTTTTCATTGTAGTCAAATCGCCATAAGTCGCTTCCAACACGACTTTAAAATCATCTGCAGTTTTTTGATATACTCCAGCAAATGCTTGGTCTCTTCTCGCATCGATATACGCTAATATTTTCCCTGGTTTTGCTCCACTAGCCAAAAGCGCAGTAGAAGTGACTTGATAAATATCGATATTATGGCTCCAGGCAAACATTTTAGCAACAACCGTTCCGATTCGAACCCCTGTATAACTTCCAGGTCCGATTCCTACTATTATTTGATCGAGCATGCTTACACGCCAATTTAAGGCTTTAAACATCGTTTCAATTTGATCCATTAAAGTGACAGAATGATCGTTATTACCTTTTTGATAAACACTTTTTAATTTGTTTTCTCCTTCATACAAAGCAATATATAAATACGGGGTCGCTGTATCAATGATTAAACGTTTCAATGACGTGTTCATAATATCCACTTCCTTCTAAAGTTACTTTTCTTTGCGTGTCGCCTATCCACTTAATATGAATATTTAGTCGGTTTTCAGGCATGACACTTAAAATATTAGTATACCACTCTACAACACAAAGGCCATTGCCTTCGATATAATCTTCTATGTCATAATCAGTAAAATCCTCGTTTAAACGGTAAGCATCAATATGATAAAGCGGAATATCATTATCATAAATTTTCATAATCGTAAAGGTCGGTGAATTGATGCGATCTTTAATCCCTAGCGCTTTTCCTAAAAACTGCGTAAACGTCGTTTTCCCAGCGCCTAAATCGCCTTCTAAGCCTACTAAAAACCCTTTTGTCACATGGCTTGCTATATGCTTAGCTAGCTGCTCCATTTCTTTTAAAGATTTAATTTCAATCATTCGTTTCATACCGATGCCTCTTTTCTAATTGATAAAATACTAAAATATATAAAAACATGCTATAATACATATGCATTAAATGAATCGATAAGGGAGCGTTGCTGATGTTTATTATATTACATAATCCCCTCTCAAGAAACAAAAAGTCTAAACGTGTGACTAAAAAAGTAATTGATAAATTTAAAGCCCACAACATTCCATTTCGATTGAAAAGCTTGTTAAAGATTAAAGACATAGAACAGTATATCAAAAAAACCCCTAAAGATATAAATATTTTACTTTTGGGCGGAGATGGGACCATTAACACGTTTATGAACAATACCTATAATCTCGCAATAGAAAACGAGATCTATTTAAAAGGAAACGGCTCAGGCAATGATTTTTTGCGTTCTTTAAAAAGACAAGCGCCCAAATATCAACGAATCATGGTAATGCAATACAATGAAAAGAAGCGGTATTTTATGAATGGCGCTGGTCTAGGAATGGATGGGTATATTGCCCATTTAGTGAATCAATCTAAACGAAAAAATAGATTCAACTATTTTTTAAATACACTAAAAGCGTTTTTTATTTTTAAACCCAAATATGCCGAAATCACGATTGACGGTATGGTGCATAAGTTTAAAAAAGCTTATTTGATTAATGTAAACTCTGGAGAATTCATTGGTGGGGGCATTCGTTTAACGCCGAAAGCGAAATTGGAAGAAGATATGCTCGATATTGTTGTAGTTCACCGCATCCCCAAACCCTTATTATTTATTATTTTCTTAAGTGTCTATTTTGGAAAACATACCTTATTCAAACGCTACGTCTTTTACACAAAAGGCAAGCACGTCAAAGCAACAATGTTTTCACCACAAGTTGCGCAGTGCGATGGTGAATCCTTTGATAAAACCTATCAAGTTGATATTAAGACGACGAAAAAAAGCGCAAAGTTTAAATTGTTCGATTTTGAAAAAAACACCTAACCCAATGGTTAGCGTGTTTTTTTGTTGTTTAATCTCGCTTTAATAGCTTTTGTTTTTGCTTCAAATCCAGGTTTTTCTAACAATGCAAACATATTTTGTTTATACGCTTCAACACCGGGTTGATTAAATGGGTTAACGTTTAGTAAATAGCCTGATAAGGCACAACTTAATTCAAAGAAGTATACCAACATTCCAAATGTGAATGGCGTTATTTCATCAACTTCGATTAAAATGCTTGGTGCCTCACCATCCATGTGCGCAAGTAATGTTCCTTGCATGGCTTGTTTGTTGATTTCATCAACACTCATATCACTTAAGTAATTGAGGCCGTCTAAGTCATCGTCTGTTTTGGGAATGGATAAATCTTTTTTCGGTGTTTTAATAGAGAGCACCGTTTCAAACAATTGTCTTTCGCCTTCTTGAATATATTGCCCTAAAGAATGAAGATCGGTTGTGAACCCTGCACTTGCAGGGAAAATTCCTTTGTTTTCCTTGCCTTCTGATTCACCGAACAGTTGTTTCCACCATTCTGCTAAAAAAGAAAGTTTTGGTTCATATGCGACGAAGAGCTCTAATTTTTTTCCTGCATCGTACAAAGTATTTCGTGCAGCAACGTATTGGTATACAGGGTTGCTCATCGCTCTTTTATCGTATAAACTTCTAGCTTTTATTGCGCCATCAAGCATCTCTCCAATGTTGATGCCACTTACCGCAATTGGCAATAGTCCAACGGGAGATAAGACACTATAGCGTCCCCCGACATCATCTTCAATCACAAAGGTTTCATAGCCTTCTTGGTTTGCCAAATTTCTTAAAGCGCCTTTAGCTTTATCGGTAGTCGCTACAATACGTGATTTTGCTTCTTTTTCTGCATAACGTTCTTCTAATAAGGTTTTAAAGAATCGAAAGGCAAGTGCAGGTTCCGTGGTTGTCCCCGATTTTGAAATAACATTAATAGAAAAATCTTTATCGCTTAAGTACTGTTTTAAATCCAGCATATATTCTCCACTAATGTGATGCCCTGCAAAAATAATTTCTGTATCAAGTTCTTGTTTGAAATGAGGACTTAACGCTTCGTATGCTGCTTTAGCGCCAAGGTATGATCCCCCAATGCCTATCACCAACAATACATCTGACTTGGCTTTTAACTGAGTTGCAACGGTTTCAATACGGCTTACTTGTTGCTTCATTGAAGCAGCCAAATCAAGCCATCCTAAAAAATCTTTTCCTTTTCCTGAGCGAGATTCTAATGTTTCGTGAGAAGCTTTAATGCTTTTTAAATAGCGGTTTCCCACTTTTTCTTCAAAAGTTCCTAAATACGATAAATCAACGCGAATCATAATGTTTCCCTCCAATTAAGTTTACCCTTTAAGAGCGTTTATTTTCATCATAGGTTTCAATCCATTTTGGCAATGCTTCCTGCAAAGGCGCAAACCCGCTTTTCAAATGAATATCCAACCGTTTTTTCTTAATGTGCAGTCGTTTATAACTTAAAGATACTTTGTCATTTTCTTTGACCTCTAAGACTTTAAGCTTAACCGTTTTCCCTACACTAAGATAATCCTCAATATCATTTACATAATTATCCGATACTTCAGATATATGAATCAACCCATCAGTTGAATCATCTATTTTTACAAACGCTCCATACGGTTTAATTGCTGTGACGCAGCCTTTGACAATGTCACCTTTTTTCATTATTAAACACCTCTATGGAATAACTGTAATAAGTATACCATATAAAAAGGAAATCAAAAACTGATTTCCTTAATTCCTATTACCCGTATCTATGTGCAATAGAGCTCGCTGCCGCTGCAGCAATTGCGCCAACAATGTCATCTAAAAAAGTATGACATTTTCCTTCTTGCTTTCCTTCTTCGTCAAGTTTTTTTATAATCCCTGGTTTAACCTTGTCAACATAACCAAAATTGGTAAACCCAATCGAGCCATATACATTCACAATCGCCAAGGCTAAAACTTCATCAATGCCATAAAGCGCATAATCATTAAGCAACATTGACTTAAGTGGTTCATCCATGTCTCCACGTTCAGCTAATATATCAAGTTCTAATCCTGTTAAAATCGCATTTTGAACTTCTCTTTTCATCACAACTCTCTCAATGTGCTCCAAACAAATCTCAAAGGTTAAATTATCAACATATTTTTGTTGTAATTCCAACGTGATTTCAGCAATTTCTGAAAGTTCTACTCCGCGATCAGACATCATTTTCACAACTATATCTCGAGTTTTATTATCGTTAACACGATCATCTTCATAAGGTTTACTCATAAGATTCCTCTTTTCTATGTTTGCTCTACACCGATAATGCCAGGCACTTCTTCTAAAAGGATTGCCTCTACTCCATCAGTTAATGTTGTATCAATTAAAGAACATCCCACACAAGCGCCTAACATTTCCACATAAACAATGCCGTCTTCGTATTTCACAAAACGAATGTCACCGCCATCACGCTTTATATAAGGTCTTATTTTTTCTATCACTTCTTGGGCTTGCTTTTCAATTTGTTTTTCATCCATTTGGACCACCTCATTCCTTCATGCATATTATACAAAAATCAATTTGGGCATTGGGATAAAACGCAAATCTATTTTTTTCCCTTTACACGATGCAAAATAAAATACGGAGCATGGGGGGTTGCGCTTTCCATTAAATAATCGAAAATAGTATCCTTTTGTTTTGTCGAAAACCCCTTTAAACGTAACATATCTGCACTATAATCGCCAACGATATATTCGTAGCGATCCAAATAATCCACATAACGTTCTGAAAAACTCAATGTGTCAAAACAATCACGATAGTTTTTAAGCAACTCAAAATGCCCATGTTTTGTTTCAATCACTTCTACACGCTCTAACGTTTCATCACTCATAGTATCCCTCGATTCATAATTTTTTAATGGTTGGATTCTTTTGAAGTAAAACCGTCGCATGGGCTTCAATCGCTTGATGATTGCCGCCATCACCCAGTCCTTCAAACGTAGTTGCTTTAATGGAAATGGTATTGATGTCTGTTTTTAATAAAGCCGCTACTCTGTGACGCATTGCATCTATATGCGGGGACAACTTGGGCTTTTCAAGTAACACCATTGAATCTATATTTGTTAATTGATATCCTTTTTTTAAAATCATATCATATACCGTTGTTAAAATAGTAGTTGACGCTAAGTCTTTTGTGGCGGTTAACGTATCTGGAAAATGATAGCCTAAATCTCTCAAAGCCAACGCACCGAGTAACGCTTCACTGATCGCATGTAAAAGGACATCGCCATCACTATGCGCAATGGTTTCATAAGGAGAATCAATCTCAATTCCGCCTAAATTTAGCCTTTTCCCAGATTTTAAACGATGAATATCTTTACTATACCCGATGCGTATCATTTAAAATCAACTCCAATAGTTTTACATCATCCATACTAGTAAATTTTATATTGCGCCGATCACCAGGGACCACTTTAGCAGATATATTCATCGTATGCTTAACTAAAGAAGCATCACACGTTAATCCGTTAAAAGTTTTCACATTGAATTGATGCGCTTTTTTTAGTGTATCACTTAAAAATCCTTGCGGGGTTTGGAGATGGAAAAGGTCATCACGATTAATATCCGTTTGCATCAATCCATCTTCAACCCGTTTCAACGTATCCACCACAGGAACGCCACACGTAACTGACTGAAAATATCTTAACCCATTTAAGACGTTATCGATCATTGTTTCGTTAATAAATGGCCGCGCTGCGTCATGAATTAACACCTGATCTTGTTTTACATAGGCTACCCCATTATACACACTTTCACTACGGGTAGTGCCCCCTATAACGATACGACACTTATTACAATCAAGCATTTTTTCAATAATCGGATAATCGCTTTTTTTCACAACTACAATAATCGAATGGCACCGCGTGTCATCTAAAAACGGACGTATCGCATAATCTAGTATCGTTTTCCCATTAATTTCATAAAGCACTTTGTTATAGGATAATCCACTTCTACTCGCACTGCCCCCAGCGACGATTAATGCATCATACATCAGAATCATGCCTGCTTTCATAAATTTGATTATCGGTTACCAAAATATCAACTGGGATATCGTGGGCTTTAGAAGGCAAAGCTTCCATTCTAAACTTTTCAAATACTACCCCTATTTTTAATCCTTGATAATCTTTTAATAAGTGATCGTAATACCCTTTTCCGTATCCTAAACGATAAAGGCCATCGTCATACACTAACCCTGGCACGATAATCGCATCTAGTGCCTGTTTATCTACTGGCACACTATTTACTGGTTCCATAACCCCAAAAGCACTCTTTTCAAACTGTCCATTATTTTCATAAAAGACAATGCCTTCAGGTTCGACTTTAGGATAATAAACACCATAATCTTTTTCCAATGGTCTTAGATCAATTTCTTTTTCCATCGGATAAAAAATGCCAATCTTTTTTAAAGGATATTCACTTAATACTTCTTTTAAGGCCATCAAAAGCATCGTATTCAACTGTTTATGTAAAATTGGATCCATTGTCTCCCGCATGTTTAAAAAAATTTCACGAAGCGTTTTTTTATCCATATTATCACCTATTAAAAATAAAATAATGGTCGGTCGTGTTATCATCTAATGCAATATTTAAAGCTTTTTCAGCCCGTTGAGCAATTTCATCAACTGGTTCATCAAACATTTTGACATACGTTAAGCCAAAGGCTGGAAATATAGTTTCGCTCACCGATCCAAAGTGCATGGTGTATGTGATTAAGTCCCCGCCTTCTTCTAACACACGTTTTAACATTTCAGTTTTACGGTGATCGGTTATAATCATCGCAAACCGTATCCCTGAAAGACGAAAAACAGCGTGGATATCCTTTAAAAAATGATACGCTAATTTCTTAATATATTCACCCATCATTAAATCCCCAATATCTCTACCATACTTTTTATTAACCGCTGGAATATTCGTTAATTCTATCGTAACAATACTATAGGGATTACGTGATTTATTCAATTTTTGAATATGTTCAAAATACGCTTTTTCAAACGGCAAGTTGTTTAATACTTCGACATTTGACTGAGGATATTTTTTCACATCTAAGCCTCTTAAGACCGCAATATACATGATGCGTTTATCTTGTTTTAAACGAACCCCATTTTCTTTAAACCAGTGGTAGTCTCCATCTTTTTTTATACGGTAATGCGCAGTGTAAGTATGAGGTTTTTTACTTAGTGAATCCAACGTTTCTAGATATGACGTTTGATCATCAGGATGCATTTTCATCATGAAGGTTTCAAACGTAAATTCATGATTGTCAAAACGTAGTAAATCAATAAACCTTTTGGTGCCGAACATAGTATCATCATCGCTTCTAAACGCAATCCCATCGTCGACTAAATCTAACATATGTATAAACCGTTCACGGAGTACTTCACTTCTTTGAACGACATTATCATGTGCTTTTTTTAATGTTTTATATTTTTTCTTAACCCGTGTTTCGTTCCCCATTTTCTTTACGTCAATGGTAAGCAATGTGTAGCCTAGGCCAACAGCGCTATACAGTTGAATGGCTATTATTGGAATAGACGCTAAATCAACAATGAAAAATATGATATAAGCTACCAATGCAGGGACAAGCAATAATACATCAAAATCGCCGCGTTTCATCCGTAATTTTTTAAGAATAACTAAAACCATCCATATAAAAAGTATGGACGTTTCTTGATTCACATATTCCCACATAGCTTCACGTCCTCATACACGACATTAGTTTTGCATATATTTTTCTAAGTAAAGTAACAGCGATTCATGTGATAAATCTTGGTCTAAATAACCATCTAGTGTAATGCTGACTTGACCAGTTTCTTCACTTACAATAATAGTTAAGGAATCAAATATTTCAGAAATACCAATTGCGGCACGATGTCTAGAGCCTAAATATTTAGGAATTTTACTAGATTCACTTGGCGGAAAATAAGCACCAGCGCATTTAATAATATTATCTTTAATAATGATCGCCCCATCGTGAAGCGGGGTTGCTGGCATAAAAATACTACTTAATAATTCACTGCTTATCGGCGCTTCAATATGAAATGCATTTTCAATATACTCATTTAAAGAATCATTACGTTCAAACGTGATGATTGCCCCAATTTTATGTCTTGATAAATAATCAATCGCATGCAACAATTCCTTTTTCACATCTTCTTCTATTGTATTAGAGATTAAGACACCTGACTTTATCCCAATAAAATGTAATAAAGACTTTAATTCCGATTGAACCAAAACAAAAAAGACCATCAATACTGGTACAACACGAACCAACAATAATGTTATAGTTTCAATGGCGGTGGCATTTACAGAAAGATCAACTATAAAAATCACCAAAAGCACAAGCGCAATACCTTTTAATCCACTATAAACCACTAAGTTAATTTTGGATTTAACTACAGATGTGAAAATGGTGAAAAGGTACATATTTAGTAATATTACGTCAAAACTCTCCATTAATACCACCTCCATTTAAAAAATTTCGTTGCTTATAAATTGTTTCAAGAATGATTATACCATAGAATAAGAGTAAGCGTTTGATATGAAAAGGGATAAATTTTTTTATTTTAACATTAGGGCTTGTATGTGTCGCTTTCATAGTGAACAGGAAATGTCAACCCTTTAAACAAGTCATGAATTTAAAGTATAATATTATCACCTGTTAAATAATTTGGAGGGATTTTTTATGGCAAATTACCCACAATCACTAATCAAAGCTTTAAATAAGGATATTAAGGAGCATTTCACTCACCTTTATCCTATCACAGATGACATGGAAAAGTCATTCGACAGTGTATCAAGACTAGTCATGTTAGACCGCTACACCCAAAAAGACCTTACATTAAATACACTCAAAGAAGGTGACCTTGTCTTAACTATTGTAAGAGAGGATCCTAAATTCCCAGCTAGAGGGGTAGGCATCGTCGAATCATTAGATGAGGATACCATAACAATAAAAGTTGAACCTGATTATTTAGCATCCACAGAAGATGCGGATGATGAAGGTAGAATTAAACGTTCAAGAAGGCAAGTTGATAAGCCGCTTGAACTCTATTTTGAACAAATCGCTATGCGTCTCGCCAATCACTTAGGTGAAGATGAATCGCAAGAAGTACGCGATATGTTTTATGAAGAAGTATCTAGCTTAAACTTAGTTCCAGCTGGACGTGTCCTCTTTGGGGCTGGGTCTAAAACGGAAGTAACTTTCTTTAACTGTTTTGTAATGCCGTTTATGCACGATTCTCGTGGTGGTATTTCCGATCATAGAAAGCAAGTTATGGAAATTATGTCAAGAGGCGGCGGGGTGGGAACAAACGGTTCTACGCTGCGACCTAAAAATGCACTTGCCAAAGGCGTAAATGGTAAATCAAGTGGCTCAGTATCTTGGTTACATGACCTTTCTCAACTGACACATCTCGTTGAACAAGGTGGCTCAAGACGTGGAGCGCAGATGATCATGCTTGCGGATTGGCACCCTGACATCATTGATTTTATCGTCTCCAAAATGCAAAACCCTAAAATTTTACAATTTCTTTTAGACACCATCGAAGACCCGCGTATTAAAAAAGCTGCAAAAAACAAATTAAAATTCATCCCGCTAAGTGATGAAGAAATAAAAATTAACGAATATCTCTTAGAACAAGCAAAAACCGATGAAAACAAATTTTCTAAAAAAATTATTGATACGGCATGGGAACGCCTTAATAAAGGTGGCCATTACGAAGTAAATGACCCAGAGTTTTTAAGTGGTGCAAATATATCCGTTGCGATTACAAAAGAATTTATGGAAGCCGTTAAAAATGACACAGATTACGATTTAAAATTCCCTGATATAGATAGTTATACCGGTGAAGCCAAAAAAGCATACGATGAAAAATGGAATGACATCGGTGATGTTAGAACATGGAAAGCTATGGGCTATGGCGTCAAAACACACTATACCCTTAAAGCAAAAGATTTATGGAACCTCATTAACATCTGTGCAACCTACTCAGCAGAACCTGGTATCTTCTTTATCGATAATGCAAACGCAGAAACCAATGCCCAAGCATATGATCACAAAGTTGTCTCTACCAACCCGTGTGGAGAACAACCCCTAGCCCCTTACTCTGTTTGTAATTTAGCTGCACTTAACTTATCCAATATGGTAAACCATGAAACAAAGGATGCGGATTGGGAAAAACTTGAAAGAACTATTCGCACCGCTGTGCGTCTACAAGATAACGTTATCGATAAAACCCATTACTTCTTAGAAGAAAATAAAAAACAAGCACTCGGTGAAAGAAGAGTTGGATTAGGCGTCATGGGACTTCATGATTTACTCATTTGGTGCAATAGAACCTACGGGGCAAAAGATGGACTTGAATTTATAGATAAACTATTTAAATTTATCGCCACAAAAGCTTATGAAACGAGTATCGATTTAGCGAAAGAAAAAGCGCCTTTCCCTTACCTTGAAACTCAAGAAAATAGAGAGAAAATGCTTAACAGTGGGTACTTACAAAAAATGCCTCATCACATCCGTGAAGGCATTAAAAACCACGGCATTAGAAACTCACACCTGTTAACGATTGCCCCAACAGGGTCAACCGGTACAATGGTTGGAGTCTCAACAGGGTTAGAACCCTACTTCGCATTCAAATACTTTAGAAGCGGACGCCTTGGGAAGTTCATTGAGGTGAACGCCCCTATTGTTGATCAATACTTGAAAAAATACCCTGGCTACAGTGCAGACAATCTTCCTGAAACGTTTGTATCAGCAATGAGTTTAGCACCTGAAGCCCATGTTGATGTCCAAACCACCATTCAAAAATGGATAGATTCATCCATCTCTAAGACCGTCAACGCCCCAGAAGGCTACACCGTAGAAGAAGTTGAACAAGTCTACCAACGTTTATATACAGGAAACGCCAAAGGTGGAACCGTATATGTCGATGGATCAAGAGATGCACAAGTCTTATCCTTAAGCAAAGAAGACAAAAAATCTCAACAAGTTGACATTAAAGACTTTGGCGTCAATGTTGAAGAGAAAAAAGAACAAAAGAAAAAGCCTACCGACGATAAAAATTTACGTTCGGATAGACAAGATAGAGACATCGGAGTAGAGGCTGGAAATATCTGCCCTATTTGCTTAGAAGGAACCGTTGAAAACCTAGGCGGATGTCACACCTGTACCAATTGTAACGCCCAACTAAAATGTGGACTATAAAATCGATAAAAGGCTGCTCCGGCAGTCTTTTATTTTGATTTAAACTGCGATACAAACATGATACAATAACCCTATACAATCAAGGACTATGACAAGACTTAAACTGTCCTATAAGGAGAACTGTTGATATGAAAAAAGCGGTTATTGTTGGCGTTGATCATTTTCATGGAGCCATGGTAGACTATTACTTAGACGAACTTGAAAATTTGGCAACCTCTTTGTCAATTGAGGTCATAAAACGATTTAAACAAAAAGATAAACAATCGAGTACCCCTTTTAAAATTGGTAAAGGTAAAGTTGAAGAAATAAAAGAAAGCCTTCATGTTGAACCGGTAGATTATATCATTTTCAATGAAGAACTGACCAATACGCAAATTCGAAACTTAGAAGAAGTTTTAGACTGCGCAGTGATTGATCGAACGATGCTAATATTAGAGACATTCACCAAACGAGCGAAAACGAAAGAGGCGATGCTTCAAGTCGAAATTGCACAACTTCGATACTTAAAACCACGTCTTTCTGCTTTAAGAAGTTCTTTTGAACAGCAACAAGGGGGAATTGGACAAAAAGGGCCAGGAGAGAAGAAATTAGAACTTGATAGACGAAAAATAGATAAAGAAATTAAAACCTTGAAGTCGCAGCTTAATAACATTGTAAAAACGCGTAAAATTAACCGGCAAAAAAGAACTGAATCCTCGCTTAAAAATATCGCCGTTGTTGGCTATACCAACGCTGGAAAATCCACGCTTTTAAATACCTTAATAGACCACTCACACCATCATAAAGAAGAAAATAATCTTAAAACAGAAAATCGCTTATTTGCAACCTTAGAAACTGCCACAAGAAAAATTCAGTTGAAAGATAAAAAACCTTTTACTATAACCGATACCATAGGGTTTATTGCACAGCTCCCCCATGAACTTATCGATTCCTTTAAAGCAACCTTAGAGGAAATTAAAGAAGCTGATTTATTAATTCATGTAATCGATTTTTCACACCCCTATTACCTCGACCAAATACAAACCACAGAAACCGTGTTAAAAGAATTGGGTGTGGATCAAATTGAAACGTTATATGTCTTTAATAAAATTGATTTGTCAAATGAATTTATCCCTAATAATTACACCCCCGCTGTAAAAATTTCATTAAAAGACAAGACCAATATCGATCTCCTTATCTCTAAAATCAACGAACTGCTTTTCAAAGATGATACGATTTGTGTCTACCGAATCCCACAAAACCGTGGAGATATTGTAAGTCTTTTAAATGAAACAGCTGAAATGATTGACCAAAGATACGATGATGATGACGTCATCATTAAAGCCAGAGTCGATAAAGCGTTAAAATCCAAACTAAAATCGTTTGAATCCTAGCATTAAAAAAGCATCTTTAAAGATGCTTTTTTTTACCGGCATGAAATATACATCGAATTCTTAACCCATTATGAGTAATGACATCAATGGCTACAAACGCAGCATTATATCTCAAAGTCCCTCTCTCTAAAAACACTTTCGCCGGAAATAAGTGAACCAATGGTTTTTATTTACTATACCATTTTTATCGGTCATATACAACTATTTTTTAACCTTGTAAACGCTTTTTATGCCTTTGGTAAAGTCTTCAAGTCGATATTTGGATTTTCAAAGAAAAAGGACTTCATATTGAAGTCCTTAAGATTGTTTTTCGTTATTTTGTTCCGTTGTTTCAAACAATGATGATAACGGCTTATCTAGAACAATATTTAAGATTCCTTGTCCTAATAATTTCGCAACGCTAAGTTGTTTAACTTTATCAGACTGTTTATCATCGGGTAATTCAATCGTGTTGGTCGTAACAAGTTCTTTAATCGCAGAATCATTTATGCGCTCAATGGCTGGGTGTGAAAATACTGGATGGGTACAAGCGGCATAAACTTCTTTAGCTCCCGCTGCTTTAAGCGCATGTGAAGCTGAAGTAATAGTACCTGCTGTATCAATTAAGTCATCAATAATAACGGCAATTCTACCAGAAACATCTCCCACGATTCCCATCATCTCTACTTCATTGTCTTTTGGACGAGATTTATCAATAATTGCAATTGGGGCATTCATCGCATTTCCCATACGACGCGCTCTCACTGCACCACCGTGATCTGGTGATACAATTACTAAGTTATCCTTAGGATCAAACTTTTCTCGGAAATAATCTACAATGATTGGCATCGCAACAAAATTATCAATTGGGATATCAAAAAACCCTTGAATTTGGCCGGCATGTAAATCCATTGAGATGACACGATCTGCACCAGCTTTTTCTAATAAATTTGCTACAAGCTTCGCAGAGATTGGTTGTCTTGATGCGCTTTTTCTATCTTGTCTTGAATACCCGTAATAAGGCATAACGACATTAACGCTTTTACTTGATGCACGCTTTACAGCATCAATCATAATAAGTAGTTCCATCATGTTCTCGTTTACTGGAGAATGTGTAGGTTGAATAATGAATACATGGTGCCCCCGAACGGTCTCTTCGATATTGACACCAATCTCACCATCAGCAAAACGTTTAACTTCACAGTTGCTTAAAGGGATATTTGTATAATCACTAATCTCCTTTGCGAGTTTACGATTTGCGGACAACGCAAATAATTTAACTTTGTTACCATCTAAAATTGCCATAATACCCTCCAAAAAATAATAAGATAACTCACCATATCCATTATAACCAAATCTAGGCAAAAATAAAATGCAACTTTCTAAAGTTGCACTTTAATTTTATTACGCTTCTTCTGATTTTGGTTCAGTTTGCTCTTCTTCAAGATTGTTAAAAGCTTCAATCACTACGGATTCGATACGGTCTCTGGTTTCTTGATTGATTGGATGCGCAACATCTTTAAACTCGCCATTCGGCATTTTTCTTGAGGGCATCGCTACAAATAAGCCTTCTTTACCATCGATAATCCGTAATTCGTGAACTACGAAACAATCATCAATAGTTATCGCCGCAATGGCCTTTA
>CAYLQZ010000018.1:0-35506 GCA_964386055.1 uncultured Candidatus Izemoplasmatales bacterium
ATAATGATGACAATGGTTATAATGATGACAATGGTGACAATGGTGACAATGGTGGTACTGATTGGGATATAGAGTACACTACGTTGATTGCTGCACAAGGAGATTGGCCTAGTAATAGGTTTCATTCTGAAGTTGCGCGTTATATTATAGAAAATGGCTTTGAAGGATATGAAGTAGAAACTTCAACTTTAGCAACAGCGCCAATGCTTGTTGCTTTACGAAATGGAACAGTAGATTTCCATATGGAGTTGTGGACAGAAAATATGGCCTCTTTGGATGATGATTTAGCAGAAGGAAAGTATGAACTTCTTTCTACAAACTTTGACGACAACAATCAAGGTATTTATATTCCTTATTATACTCAAGAAGAGTATGGCATTTATACTATTCAAGATTTAGTAGATAATAAAGCGTTGTTCCCTGATGAAGATATGTCTAACTGGGACCCTGAATATGATAAAGCTGTTATGTATGGTGGCCCGACGGATTGGGAAATTACCAATCATTACCAATTAAAATTTGAAAACGAAGAACAGTACGCAGATTTAATTGAAGCGTTTGAATTCCGTGCTGTAGAATCAACTTCAATGTTAAATGCGACGATGACTTCAGCGTATAATAGCGAAGAAGCATGGGTCGGATATTATTGGGAACCGTCATATATCATGGGGGTTTTAGATATGGTATTATTAGATGATGAAATTGAGTATGATATGGCAACTGGTGCTGGAAACCCACCTGCTCAAGCAGTAATGATTGGTGGAAGAAGTGAACTAGAAGATGACCATCCAGAAGTTTATGCATTCTTAAGTAACTATGAAACATCAGCACAATTAACATCTGAAGCTGAAGTTTATATGTCTGATAATGATTTATCAGCGGAAGAAACAGCTGCGTGGTGGGTAGAAAATCATACAGATGTATGGAACGACTGGGTAGATCAAGACACTTACGATAAAATAATCGCTTCATTTGAATAAAACAAATTTTAAAAAGTGCTTAAAATTAACGTCTTAATGTATAATTAAGTAAACAAGATCATGCAGCGCATATAGACTGCGCTGCATTTGTCTTATGTAAATAAAAAGGAAGGAGTAATTACATGTATATTTTTCCTGAATGGCTCCAGTTTAATGCAGGCGATATGTTTGATTCGGCATGGACTTGGTTCGAAATAACCTTTCAATGGTTCTTTACAATTTTACGGATAGTTTTATTATGGTTTTTTGATATTGTGACAACGGTATTAACACAAACGCCTTGGTGGGTGTGGATTTTAGCCTTAGGGGTTATTTATCTATTCCACTTTCTTCACAAAGCTGAAAAAGTAAACTATAAAGGCTGGGGATTTTTAGGGGCAATGGGGATTATTCTCTTATGGTCTTCTTATTACCTATATGTTCTAAGTAATCCTAGTTTTGATATTGAATTTTTGAATTTTCTTAAAAATATTTTAACGAGAGAAAATACCGTAACGCCTTGGTGGATTTATGTAATAATCGTTTTTCTCTCAGCATATCATTTAGAGAATTGGAAATTAGCCATTGGGTTATCCATAATGGTTGTACTGATTGGTAGTTTTGGTATGTGGGATCAAATGACAAGAACTCTATCAATTATTATAATCAGTGTGGTGCTCAGTTTCATGATTGGATTACCGGTTGGTATTTTAATGGCGAAAGTCAGTTCTGTAGAAAAAATTATCAAACCGATACTCGATATGATGCAGACTATTCCATCATTTGTTTATCTTATTCCTGCAGTTATGGTGTTTGGACAAGGGAGAGTTCCTGCAACATTTGCGACTTTAATTTATGCGATTCCGCCACTAATTCGTTTAACGTATTTAGGGATAACAAATATTGACGAAGAAGTGATTGAAGCGGGGCATTCATTTGGATCAACCCCAATGCAAATGCTTTTCAAGATTGAAATTCCACAGTCTCTTGCTACCATTGCGACTGGACTTAACCAAACTACGATGATGGCTGTTGCGATGGTTGTTATTGCAGCTATGATTGGGGCTGGAGGACTTGGACAAGAAGTTATGACAGCAACGAATCAAATTAGAATTGGACAAGGGTTTGTTGGTGGATTCTCGATAGTATTTGTAGCCATTATTTTAGATAGATTAATGCAAGGACTCGCGAAGAAATTTGAACTACAAGAAGGTGATTTAGATGGCTAAGGCAGTAAAAATAGATGATTTAAGTGTGGTTTTTGGAGATAAAAAAGCTCGTGATTACGCTATTGAGATGCTTTATGATAAAAATCTTTCTCCTGATGATATTCGCGAAAAAACTGGCGCGACTGTGGCTGTACGTAATGTAAGCCTGGATATTGAAGAAGGCGAAATGTTTGTGATTGTTGGACTTTCAGGGAGCGGAAAGAGTTCCTTTATTAGAACCTTAAACTTACTAAATAAACCTGCAACAGGGACTATTACTGTTGGGGATGAAGTATTAACTGAAATGTCTAAAAAACGCTTAAGAGAATTTAGAAGAAATGATGTTGCGATGGTATTTCAGCATTTCGGATTATTATCCCATCGCACCGTTTTAGGCAATGTTGAATATCCTTTAGAAGTACAAAAAGTTGAAGAAACTGAACGCCGAAAACGTGCAAATAGCTCACTGGATTTGGTTGGGTTAGATGGGTGGGGAAACCATTTACCATCGCAACTCTCAGGTGGGATGCGTCAGCGGGTCGGACTCGCACGCGCTTTGACAACTGATCCTGAATTACTTTTGATGGATGAACCTTATAGTGCTTTAGACCCTCTAATTCGTCGTGAAATGCAAAATGAATTGATGAGTCTCGAAGATGAGATGGACCGAACTATTCTTTTTATTACTCATGATATGAACGAAGCATTCCGTTTAGGAGATCGTATTGCATTGATGAAAGATGCTGAAGTTGTACAAATTGGAACGCCAAACGAGTTTTTTGAAAACCCTGCAAACCAATATGTTAAAGACTTTATTGCGGACGTTGATAAAACGAGAATTCTTAAAGTGCGTAGCGTCATGAGCAAAACGTTCACATATGCTAAATTTGGCGATTCAAGAGAAGAAACGCTTGGTATTTTAAAAGGCAAAGATATGGAATTTATCTACGTTACAGATACCGACCGTAGATTTAAAGGGTATATTACGCTTGAGCAACTTAAAAAATCTAAAGCAAAAACGATTGATAAGCTTGTTAAAGAAGATAATACGGTTATTTATAGAAATGCCTACTTATCTGAGGCGTGGCCTAAACTTAAAGACGCAACCTATGATTTACCCGTAATCGATCAAAAGGGTCGCTTACGTGGAATATTAGACTATAACGTTGTTGTTAATGCACTTGCATAAAAATAAATATCCTGCCAACTATTACGTTGACAGGATATTTTTTATCGTAAAATTATTTAAAAGCACTTTCGTATATTTTTTCAGCGTCTGCTAAGGTTAAAGCTTTATAGTTACCAAACGATTCTCCCATATTCTTTTTCATCGTTTTTAATAATTTAGGGATATCGTCTTTTTTGGCGCCCGCTTCATCTAAGGTGATAGGCATGCCAATAGATTTAAAGAAGGCTTTTAGGGTTTCAATTCCTTCTAATGCAACCTCGCGCTTTTTAAAATGATTTGCAGGGACCCCGAAGACTTCGATAGCTAAACGATAAAATCTGTCTAAATCTTCATCCATTACATATTTTATGTAAGCTGGAAACATCACGGCTAAACCTGCACCGTGGGTCATATCATATAAAGCAGATAGTTCATGTTCAATCCCGTGGGTAGTCCAATCTTCGCTGCGTCCAACCCCGAGTGTTCCATTATGGGCGATAGTGCCAGCCCAACATATGGTAGCGCGGGCATCATAGTTGTTAGGGTCTTTTAATAAGACTTTAGACGCTTCCATAATAGAGATTAAAGTCGCTTCACACATTCTATCCGTTAACATCACATTCGGTGTTTTTGATAAGTAACGCTCGAAAATATGACTCATCATATCGACAATGCCTGCGGCCGTATGCCAAAACGGTAGACTGTAAGTTAGTTCTGGATTGATGATTGAAAACTTAGGTCTTAAAATTTGCGCTCCGCTACCGCGTTTTAACCCTTCATCTTCTTTTGTGATTACCGTTGCACTAGACCCTTCGCTTCCAGCAGCTGGAATAGTAAGAATCGTTCCAATAGGCAAGGCTTTTTCAATGGTTGCTTTTCGGTCAAAGAAATCCCAAAAATCTCCATCATAATATACGCCTGCCGCAATCGCTTTTGCTGAATCGATCACAGAGCCGCCTCCAACCGCTAAAATAAAATCAATATCATGTTTTTTACAAAGGTCAATGCCTTCATATACAAGACTATCAACTGGATTAGGCTTAACGCCTCCGAGTTCAATAGGGGTTATATTTGCTTCTTTTAAAGCTTTTTTGACCTTATCATAAAGCCCGATTTTCTTTATTGAGCCTCCACCGTAGTGAAGTAACACATTTTTACCATTATACTTTTTAATTAATTTCCCAACTTGATTTTCTTCATCTTTTCCAAAAACAAATTCAGTTGGACTATAGAAATTAAAATTTTCCATTTTATCACCTCAATCGTTATTATAACACGCTAAAACCTAATAAAAAAGCGTTGTCACTTTGGATGAACATGACAACGCTTTATGCTATTCTTCTGGTTTATCGGCATTTGTTAGAAGTGGTCTATCATCGGGATTGAAATTCCAGTGCCAATCCTCGATATCAACTTCATTGCCTTCATATGCGATAGTGACATTAAGTGCGCCGGAAAATACTCGTTCATAAACAGTATCAACACGACTTGGGATATAAATATAATGGATTCCGCTATTTTTAAACGCACTATGACGAATAGTATGAATAATATTTGGCAAAATTAAATCATCTAAAGCTGGTGTATCTTTAAAGGCGTACGCTCCAATTTCACGTATATCACTATGCAGATGAATCGTTTCTAATCGCGTTGCGCCTCTAAATAATCCGTATTCTATTTCTTTAATAGTTTCGGGTATTGTAATGCTTTTTAAATTGGTAGCGTCTCTAAACGCTTGAGAATCTAAACGCTCTAAATCTTCGGGCAATTCAATCGTTTCAAGATTGCTTGACCTACTAAATGCCTTGCTTCTTATTGTAGTAACATTGTCTGGAATATCAAGTGTTTTAAGCCCGGTTTCTCTAAAGGCACTCGCCGCAATATCTTCTAAGCTATCAGGCAGCGTAATGTCTTTTAAACTAGGGGTATTGTAAAAGGTTGAAGGTTCTATTCTCGTTATGCCATCTGGTACGACAAAAGATTCTAAAGCTAACATCCCACTAAACGCAAAGTTTCTAAATTCATTTGCGGAATCTGGAAGGGTTAGGGTTGTTAAAGCATCGTTATGTTCAAATGCACGTGCGTGAATGGTAATTAGATTTTCAGGGAATACAACGTGTTGTAATTTAGGTGTATTCGCAAAAACCTCGGTACTTAATTCTGTTACTTGACTTTCTGGTTCAAAGGTAACCGTTTCTAATTCGCTTAGTCCTTTAAAAGCTCTTTGATCGATAGACTTTACACTACTAGGAATGGTAAGCGATGTAAGTTCAGTATTATTTTTAAAAACTTCACTACCTATAGTTTCTAATCCATCATTGAGCTCAATTGAGGGGATATCGAGATTTTTAAACGCCCCGTCTTCAATAGTTCGTAATGTATCAGGAAATGAAATATCTCCACCTAATAACGTATCTTTAAAGGCTTCACTCCCAATAAACTCAAGATTTCCTTCAAAACTGAGTTCGTGAATATGCGTATTTAAAAACGCTTGTTCACCAATATAATTTAACTGAGTTGGGACCATCAAATTAAGAGCATCCACATTTTGAAAGCTTCTATTACCAATGACTTTTATATTTTCGGGATTTTCAAAGGTAACTGACGCTAAGGCATTATTTCTTCGAAATGCATCATCTTCAATCGTATGAACATTTTCACCTATAACAACAGAATCTAACACGCCATCTTGAAACGCGCTCACTTCAAATAAACTTTCCCCAATTATGCTTACTGGCTCTCCGCCAATTGTCTTTGGAATAACAACATCTCTATCATCGCCTAAATATTCTACCAGTTTAGCCCCTTCATCAGTAACATCAAAGCGCCATTCATCGGTTAAGCCATCCCATTTTGCTAAAAAAGTAATAGGGTCTTCTTGAAACACTTCAAACCCACTAAAGACTTCTGTATTCCAATAGGCTTCAACCCAATGAGAAAAAACATAATCTTCGCGTGTAACTTCAGGGAAATCTTCAATATCAATATAACTTTCATAAGATCTTTGAATAAGAACAGGATCACTGCCATCATTCGCATCAAAATATATATCAACCATCGGCGTTCCATCGTATTCGTATGTTGCATATAGTTCATAAGAACCATAATCTAAAGTGTTCAGATCAATCAAAGTCTCAGAAGATTCTTTTGACCATCCTTTAAAACTATGATCATCCACCTTATCCACCACAGGCGGTGTGATATCAGATGGACTATCAACCGTTATTGTTTCTATAAACTCAGCTTCAAAATCATAAAATGATAGAGTGATGGTAGTTTTAACAGGAGAATAAAGGGCTTCAATAGTTAAAGATTCAACTACGGTATTCGGGTAATCTTCATACCCTTCAAACGTATAGCCATCTATTTCAGGACCATCGTCTAATTCAAGCGTATCACCATGCTTTAAATAATATGCGTCAATTTCCCCTTCAGGCCCCATAATAGTAATTAGATATTGAGCTGGTTCAAAAATAGGATAAACCGCCATTGATGTTTCATTGAAATCAATCATGTCCCATGCAATATCCCAGTGTTGAAAATTATATCCCTCTTTAGTTGGCGCATCCGGAAACATAATGTCATCATTTTGATAAGTTTTAACAGACTCAATTAAAGTATCATTTTGATCATAAAATTCTAATAGTATAGAATCATTATCTTGATCGTTAGAGTCATCATTATCTTGCTCTATAGAATCTTCATTATCTTGATCAACTTCTGAATTATCGGTTTCGCCATTTATTTCCTCATCTGACTCATCACAAGCGGCCAATATAAATATAGAAAAAATCACTAAAAACCCATAAAAAACTTTCATAATATCCCTCTTTTTTTAACATAGTATACACTCATACTAAGAGAATATATTTTGAATATCAAACGATATACGTTATAGAAATGTAAGCAGTTTTAAACCATTATTTAAGATACTTGCTAAACACTACCTTCATGATATAATATCTTTATAAGTTATATAATGTATGGAGGTATTTATATGGCGAATAAAAGTAGTCGTAATCACCATCATGGAGTTGAAAAGGATTATTATCATCACAATCAAAGGATGTATAGAACGTCTTATAAGTATCGCAATGGGGCTCCTGCAATCCCACTTTGGCTTATATTTGGATCAATCGCAATATTTGGAGGCATAATTTCATTTATTATTTTTGTGGCAGCACGTTAAATAGTTATAAAAAAACAATGTCTAATTTTTCAGACATTGTTTTTTGAATTAAGTTATTCTTTTTTTAGCTGACGATTATATAATATCTCATCATATAAGGCTTTTTTCTCATGCGGCATTTGAGGTGGCAGTAAAAATAAATTAACTGAAGCACCTATAATGGTAGGATAACTAAAGAAAAGCGCCATATACCCTAAGAACTCTAAAGGTAAAAGGTAGTTATTAAAAACATTCCCTTGAAATTCGATATTTATAATAAAGGCTGCAGGCATTGCAAAAGACGTTGCCATAAATCTAAAATTGGAGACAGGATGCGATAATTTTTTTATAAATATGATATAAAAATAATACAGTAAATAAAATGTCGATCCAGCTAATGAAATATAGAAAAATGAACTGTCTGACATAAGGACAAATCCCCACTGTAACGTAACGATTAAAACGATGAAAGAAAAAATTAAACGATATTTTTTCATCGTTGGCTTATACCCTATAAGCATTACAACAAAGCTTAAAAGAATGATCAAAGCAATAAATCCATACAAAACAGATATTTCAAAGGTGATCGCATGATAGGCATATAATACTCCGATTTGTTGGTAAGAAAGGTGAATCATAACAAAAAGCAACAACGTTGCTAATATATATACTCCGATTTTTACATTTTTTTCGTGAAACATGATAATCTCCTCCAAAAAGAACCCATTTATAATTGACGGGTCTTTAAAACCATTATTATTATACCGTTATTTATATAGAATAACAACACATTACTTTAAACGTTTCTAGACTAAATTGAATGTTTAAATGCTGGAAAAAATGCTATACTTTACATAGTATTATTTAACGAGTATTTTAAAATTTTAAGCATCCATTTTTAGGAGTGAATTTGATGAGAAAACGTAGTGTCATTGTGAATATATTTATCATTATTGGGATTTTAGTATTAATTTTAGTCGTTGCTCAAATATCATCACAAGATGTCCAAGATCGTATTACTATTATTACTGCGGTTTTTGGGTTCTTAGCAATCTTATATCAATTAAGAAACGATCATAAAATTAAACGAGCAGAATTCATCTATTCTTTAAACGATTCTTTTCATAGGGACAATGATATAAAAAGCACCTATAAACTACTCAAAGAAGCGCGAGATGAAGATATGGAAAAATCATTGAGTAAAGATCAATGCATGGCAATGGGCAATTATTTAATGTTTTTTATGATTTTAAATTACTTGGTAGACCGTAAATTGGTGTCGTTAAATTTAATAGATAAAATTTTCGCAAATAAGTTTTTTATGTTTGCCAATCATCCTGATGTGCAGACGTATCAATTAAAAGAGACATCAATTAATTATCCTATATTAGAGTTATTTGAGAAGTGGTATAATTACCGTTTAGTTCATAGAAGCACTTTATTGTATGAAAAATATTGTTTAAGCGATAATGCAGACTTGTTTGAAAGAAAAAAGAGTGGCATGATCAGAAATAAAAATAAACGTAAAATGACATTTAAAATGCATGCGAACGTATTATTAAACAGACCCAATATAATGCCGAAACAATAGTAGAGTTCATGTTTTTGGAGGCACCGCTATGTTTGCACAATTAAGGAAGTATAGAGAAAAATTAAATCAATACGATAGTATAACGGCATTGTTAAACGCTTTGCCAGACAAAGCGTTAGAAAATACTGGGAGTGCCCTTATTTTATTTTTGGTTTTGTCTCCTATTATGAGACTTATATTGAGTCTTTTGTTTACCGATGTGCATACTTTGAATTTTACAGCTGACACCTTAAATCTTGGTGGGTATTGGTCAACTTATCTATTACAAATTGGCTATGTTTCTTTAATCGTAAGTGTGGTCGTTTTATCTAAACGAGTAGTTGAAACTCACCGGGATAGCGTGTCTTTAAAAGCATTGTTTAAACGCCATTTTCCTTTAATCTTGTTAGGTGGATTTTTCTTGTGGACGATAATTGCGACAATATTTTCGACCAATGTGTCCCTATCTTTTTTTGGAACCTCCTACAGGAAAGAAGGCTTAATTATGTTTGGGGCCTACTTTGGGTTTGTCGGTATATCCACGCAAATTAAATCTTTATCAAAGATTAAATTTTTGGTGTTTATTTTTTTATTAGGCTCGGCTATATTATCGTGGCTAAGCATAGTAGATAGCGTGTTTTTAAACCGTTTATTTACCTTGAGCCAACGCACGTCAATCTTTCATAATCCCAACCATTATGGATATTATTTAACGCTTGTTTTATTAAGTGGAGCAGGGTACTTATTATATGTTAAACGCTACGATTGGATGTATTTCATTGTAGGAATCAGTTTTATTACCAATACTATAACCTTAATTATTAGCCAATCTATCGGGCCTTATATTGGGGTAATAGGCGGGTTAGGTGTTCTTAGTGTTTTCACGGTGTGGCATCACAAATTATTGATTAAGAAACTTTGTATTATCCTTATTATATTCGTAATAGCATCGTTTTATGAAAGTGTTCAAACGCAATATTTGAGTAGTGAAGCGAGTGGGATTTCTCAGGATGTGAGTAGTATTGTAAGAAACACTGAAGATGCATCAAGTGCAGGGAGTGGAAGATACAGACTATGGACGTTAGGCATCACATATGGAAATAACAACATTTTATCAGGTCATGGACCAGATAATTTAGGGAGTCTATATAGGATGGATGATGTAAGGAATGATCGTGCGCACAATGAATTCATTCAATATTACGCCACGTTAGGCATTATTGGGGTAACGCTTTATACATCAATGCTTTTAAGTTATGCCTATATGTTTTTGACTAAAAATAGACATCATGATTTACTTAATATGATTCTTTTTTCAGTTATTGTTGGGTATAAAGTATCTGCGCTTTTTGGTAATACTATGTATTACACTGCCCCGTTTTATTTTACAATATTAAGTCTTGCTTTGACTCGAATTTATAAATTTGATTGTGATTCTACCTTTGAGGCTGTTACGAATACAGCGCTTTAGATATGTAACGTATTCGAAAAACAAAGAATTGCTTTAGACAATGCGAGTATGTTTTAATCAGTTGAATCGGTAGATGGTTTCCATCCAGTTCTTATATTAAGCTACGTACAAACATTTTTCACAAAAGAAGAAAATGAAGCGGTCTTTAATAGGATTACCAAAAATGGTGCTGACATTTTAGGCGTAGATTATGGTATTATAAAAGGAGCAAATGCAGATCTTACTATTTTACCCGCTAAAACGTTTGCAGAAGTATTTTCATATCAAAACGTTCCTTTAAGTATCGTCAGAAACGGGTATATTTTGGACCAATAATCGAAAGGATGAAATTATGAGAATTGTTATTGCACTGGGTGGGAATGCACTTGGCAATACCCCACTAGAACAAAGGAATTTAGTTAAAGAAACCGCATTACCATTAGTTGATTTAATTGAAGAAGGACACGAACTGATCATAGCACACGGCAATGGCCCTCAAGTGGGAATGATTAATAACGCTTTTGAAGCGGCTTCATTAAATGGCGATTCCCCTACTATGCCATTCCCAGAATGTGGCGCTATGTCACAAGGCTATATCGGGTTTCATTTACAAAATGCAATGCAAGAAGAACTTGCAAAGCGTTCCATCAAAAAGTCTGTTTCAACTATCATTACTCAAGTTGAAGTCGATGAAAATGATCAAGCATTCCAAACCCCATCAAAACCAATAGGTCCTTTTTATTCAGAAGCGGAGAGTAAATTATTGCAAACAGAAAAAGGCTATACTATGGTTGAAGATTCAGGGCGTGGATACCGTAGAGTCATTGCGAGTCCAAAACCTAAAGATGTTGTTGAAAAAAATGTTGTTGAAACCTTAGTTAAACAGGGAAATGTTGTTATCACCGTTGGTGGTGGCGGGATTCCTGTAGTAAAAGAAGGCTATGGGTATAAAGGCGTTCCAGCTGTGATTGATAAAGACTTTGCGTCTGCAAAAATCGCAGAACAGCTAAACGCTGATTACTTATTTATTTTAACAGCCGTTGAACGTGTGATGATTAACTTTAACCAACCTAACCAAAAGTCTTTAGAAGAAATATCTGTTAAAGAAGCTGAACAATATATAAAAGAAGGCCACTTCGCACCCGGAAGCATGTTGCCAAAAGTTGAAGCGGCTATGAGCTTTGTAAAAGATAACCCGAATCGCAGAAGTGTAATCGCGGCGCTCGATAAAGCAAAAGAAGCAATAAAAGGCACATCTGGAACGAAAATAAAGGCATAAAACACCATTATGGGCCAAACAACATTCGTAATGCTAAAGCCGGATGCACTAGAAAGAAATCTAACCGATTTGATCGTTAAACAGTTAGAAAATGATGGGATTGAAATTGTTCGAAAACGACAAGTAACCGTTGATCAAAAACGTATTTTAAACCATTACGAAGACGTCTTGAAGCGCGCAAAGAATCCCCGTTTTAAACCATTCATTATAAAGGCTTTTGTAGGACGAGACGTGTTGGTCTTAGAAGTTAAAAAAAAGACAGAAGATATCATTAATTATATGCAACAAAAAATAGGAAAAAAAGACCCTGCGCTTGCAAATAAAAACACAATACGAGGGTTATATGGTATTGATTCGTTAACGAAAGCCCGTGCAGAGAATCGTATTTTAAAAAATGTAATCCATACAGCGTCTTCTTTAGAAGAAGCGCAAAAAGAATTGACCCTTTGGTTTGATTCATAAGCTTGAGTTTACATGGAATATTCTAAGAAGTCTACTTTTAGGTAGTCTTCTTTATTTTTATACACTAGCGGTTGAATTAAAGGCAACTGTGAATTAAGATAAAGATATATAATAAAAAAGTGGTGAAAACATAATGAAAAAAGCATCAGAAAACGACATGGCAAATTTATGGCCATTATTTTCTTCTTTAAAATACGACCCTACCTTAGACGCCTTAATTCATGGCTATCATGGTGCGGTTTTTTGTGATGATTTAAACGCTCCAAATGTTGCATATGGTCATGTTGGATGGAATTATTATATTGTTGGAAACGCCAATCATGAACATGCCAACACCTTAATTCAATCTTTACCTCAAGGGATTGAAATTCATTGTAGTGAAGCATGGAAGGAAAAAATGTATACGTTACATCCATTGAAGGTTACAAAGAAAACACGTTACGCAATGGATCATACATCCTTAAAAAAAGATACACTACGTACGATAATCAACCAGTACAATGATACGATTTTAATCCGTCCAATAGACGAAAATATGTATCAAACGTTATTAACGCAAACATGGTCAAAAGATTTCGTAATAAACTTTAAAACCAAAGAAGATTTTTTAAAAAACGGAAAAGGGTATGTGGCTTTAGATAAAACAGTTATAGCTGGAGGCGTGTCAAGCTTTTCACGTTTTAATGAAGGGTATGATATAGAAATCATTACCCACAAACAATATAGAAGACAAGGAATTGCAACGTTACTAGGGGCATATTTTGCGCTTCAATGTTTAAAAGAAAATAAAATCCCTTATTGGGACGCAGCACACTTACAAAGTGTAGCGCTTGCTGAAAAGCTTGGCTATACTTTAGACCATGCCTATGAAATCCTTGTAATTCAAGCGAACAATCATGATTGATAATCACGTTCAAAAAATAAAAAAATTATTTGCCACTTACAACAAACGATTGACGTTTTTATTTATTGTTCCCCTCATCATATTCATTGTTTCGCTTTTTTGTCTTTATAACCAATATTACTATAGTGCTTTACTCATATGGTTTTTATGGCCTATTTCAAGGGTAATGATAATTGGAAATATAAACAATAGAGTAAGAAATACCCTACCGTTTTTAGCCCTAATAAGCTATTTGATAATTGGACTTGAAACCAATGCTTGGGTATATGCTGAAACACTATTTTTAGTGGTTCCTATTATTTCTTTAGCGCTAAAACCAAAACGGTTTGTTTTTCAATACGTTGTTTTATTATTTTCTTTTGTGACTATTGTTTTAAATCTACTTACAGATATAAAGGTTATTTTTCCCCTCCGCTTAGGGGCAATTATATTAATTCACATTGTATATTATCCCCCTGTATTATATAACGGTTTTAAAGCGCTAATAAAAAAGCGAGATGACTAAAGATATAATAAAGCCGCCTGAAAGTTCATATTCAGGCGGCTTTATTTATAAGGGTTTTTATTGTTGGCAGCGATTAAATTTTACGTTCAATTTCAGCATCTTCCATCGCTAATTCGATGATAAACTGAATTTGTTCTTGTTCCGATTCTTGTTTGATTTGATTGACGATTTGATCTTCAATATCTTCTAAATCTTCAGGGTCTTCTTCTTCGTCTTCGAACTGTGCTGTATATTCTTCATAATATTCTTTAACTTCTTCTTCAGATACATCCACATCATCTAAATAATCATCTAAAAATGTTTCGATTATCAATTCGTCATATAGATAATCTTTAAAAGAATCCATGGTGTAGTCATTTTCTTCAAGGACAGCTTCGAATTCACTTTCTCCACCATGTTGAGCAATCATTTCATCAATTCGCCCATCGATATCTGAATCATTCACTTTTGTTCCTTCATCTACTGCATATTGTACAACCGCAGTTTGTTGGATTAATGATTCAAGCGCTTGATCTTCAATCATTTCTAACATTTCACTGCCTTCTTCACTTTCTAAATCCATTCCCATTT
The DNA here is from genome assembly GCA_964386055.1 of uncultured Candidatus Izemoplasmatales bacterium. Lineage (GTDB taxonomy): Bacteria > Bacillota_I > Bacilli_A > Izemoplasmatales > Izemoplasmataceae > B1SED10-225. The sequence continues at coordinate 14,244 of CAYLQZ010000018.1, forward strand.
GAGTGTATTGCATGGTCATTTGATCAACAACTTGTTGCCATTCACTTTCGTAAATTTCTTCTCCATTAACTGTTGCCACAACTTCTTCATCATCACCACAAGCTGCTAAGGTTCCTATTAAGAGAAACATCAATGGAACAATTAAAAATAACTTTTTTTGCATCATTAAAACTCCTTAAATAAAATTAAATAATGAGTGCATATTAACATATAAAATACGATATTAAAAGTATGATAACTTATAAACTTTACTCATTGTAATAATTACGATTAATGAGAGATTTCAAACAATTTTATAATCATTTTTCATCTAAACTTTACAAACACTACCTTATCACATAGAATATAAATGTATGCGCTTACTTAAATTTCAAAAATATTCTATCTAGGAGTGTGATCATGTTATCATCTAAAGAATGTATGAATTTAGAATCAACGTATGGGGCAAAAAACTATAAACCCATACCAGTAGTTATCGAAAAAGCGTTAGGAGCCTGGGTATGGGACCCTGAAGGCAATAAATATCTTGATTGTCTTTCCGCATATAGTGCGGTGAATCATGGCCATCTACATCCAAGAATTATTGAGGCTGTTAAAGCACAAATGGATAAGTTAACTCTAACATCTAGAGCATTTTATAATGATCGACTGGGAAGATTTTTAAAAAGGCTATGTGAAGTAACAGGTTTTGATATGGCCCTTCCGATGAATACAGGAGCTGAAGCCGTTGAAACAGGCATTAAAATTGCCCGTAGGTATAGTTATGCTAAGAAAAACATCGAAAAAAACCAAGCAGAAATTATTACTGCATATAAAAACTTTCACGGCAGAACAACAACCATCGTTAGCTTTTCTAACGATGAGAACGCAACACAAGGCTATGGTCCTTATACACCGGGATTTAAACATGTTCCCTTCGATGATACCAATGCGTTAGAAGCTGCGATTAACAATAATACCATTGCATTTTTAGTAGAACCAATTCAAGGAGAAGCTGGGGTTATCATTCCGAGCAAAGGCTATTTAAAAAAAGTGAGAGAAATATGTGATAAACACGATATATTACTTATTCTTGATGAAATCCAAACGGGATTTGGTCGAACTGGAAAAACGTTTTGTTATGAACACGAAGGCATTCGTCCAGATATTTTGCTCGTTGGAAAAGCATTAAGTGGCGGAGTAATTCCTGTTTCGGCCGCGATAACTTCTAAAGAAATTATGGATGTTATTACCCCAGGGTCTCATGGCTCTACTTTCGGCGGTAATCCTTTAGCCTGCGTTGCAGGAGAAGAAGCGCTTAATGTATTAGTAGAAGAAAAATTACCAGAGCGCTCAAAAGAACTTGGCGACTATTTCTTAAACGAAATCAAAAAAATTGACTCCCCGCTTTTTAAAGAAGTTCGGGGAAAAGGATTATTCATTGCGATCGAATTAACCGATGAAGCTGGCGGCGCCCGTCAATTCACTGAAGCGATGAAAGACAAAGGCATTCTTGCGAAAGAAACGCATGTCCATATTATTCGTCTAGCGCCACCCCTTGTGATTGAAAAATCAGAATTGGACTGGGCTGTCCGTGTATTAAAAGATATTTTTACTCCTTAAAATGAAAGGTTTCAGTTTAATGCTGAAACCTTTTTTTATGTGCTACAGCGCCTCTATTATGATACACTATATACTGAGTAGCGTTAAAGAACAGGATGTGTTAAGATGCCGCTGAAAAAAGATCAACTATTAGAAGAATTATCAAAATTAAGGGATCAACTTAAACTAAGAGATACCCCTAAAAATGGAAGAGCGCCAAAAATATGTTCAGACGAAGCGTTAAGAGAAATTGCGAAGCGAAAACCGCTTAAAAAAAGCGCCTTTAAAGCAATACAAGGGATTGGCGATGTTTTTGTAAGCCGGTATGCTGAAGATTTTTTGCATATTATCTATGCACACAAAAACGCCACCATAAATCAGGTTTCCCTTTCTAAACAATCTAAAAAAGTTCTCTCAGATTATAAAGATCGGCTGACCAATTTATCAAGACGCAATCGAAACCTTTATACCTCAAAACTATCAAAGAAATATGGGATTGATTTATATGAATCTCGTTTAGATCATGCGTTAGTAACATTTATTAAACAACAGGCTAAAACGCCTTTAAGACTAACTCATGTTGAATCCCAACAAGCGAACAAGGATGAAGACTCTTTTTATAGACACCTGACTTTACTTTACCGAGAAGTCAATCGTCAAGCAAAAGAAGATGGCGCATATACTTTGCATATAGCCTATCCATTCGTTAAAGGTAAACTTCAAGGCGAAGGCTTTGAAGTCAAAGCGCCTTTAATGTTTTTCCCTGTAATTTTAGAACGAAAAGGCTATGATTTTTACTTGAAATTAAACCAAGAGAAAGACGTTGTTATCAATCGTGATTTATTGCTGGCGAACAATAAATTTAACCATTTTGATACCATTAAAGACGAACCAAATAGCGAAGATTTATCGCTTCAAACGATTGAAAAGATATTGCTACCGTTTTATGAAAAAAATCATATAAAGATCTCACACCAGAAATTTAGAGGCTCATTTGAACCGTTTGAAAATACGGTAAAAGCGGATTATAAATGGATGCGCAAAGGGAAACTTGAATTGAAACATTATATGGTTCTTGGGAAGTATAAGATATATTCTTCAAAGGTTCAAGAAGACATTACTGCTATTTTAAATAATGAAACGTATAATGATTTATTAGAAGGACTACTGGATGATCCATATAAACCATACGATTATTCTAAGTCAGTGAATTTTGATGTTCCTGAAGATACGCTTCCTAATGAGTCATCATTGACCTATATTAATGATTTAAATTATTCCCAAGAAAAAGTACTTAAATTAGTCGAAAAACATGATAAATTATCGATTTGGGGTCCACCGGGTACAGGAAAATCCCAAACGATTACTTCTTTGATTGCCAACCAAGTCAATCGTGGGGAAAATGTGTTGGTCGTTTCTGAAAAAAAAGTCGCGCTTGATGTTATAAAATCTCGTTTAGGGTATGCTTCACGGTTTGCGTTATTTATGGATGATGCGCAAGATAAAGAAGCGTTTTACTCACAATTAAAAGGAACCATTGACCCACCAGCACCAAGCCGAAGTAAAAACAATGACCCCGAGACATTAAACGCTAAAATAGAAAATGTTTTAGATAAACTTAGAGCGATATATCAAACGTTTTATTTAACGGATGATTTGGATGTACCATTATATAGTCTATATCATAGATATTTAGCTGAACGACAAGTGAAAGATAACTTAATGCCTAAAACATTGTATGAAATTTTTAATAAAGCATATGATCCTTTAAGCTTTAAAATGCTTGAAGGATTAGAAGATAAGTTTTCAGAACGTAAAAAACTACGCGCGATATTGACGTTTAAAGCAACGTTAGAACACTATCCTCTTGTTGAATCTATGAATCTTTCTTTAACTCGAAGTGAAAAAATTAAGCGAACTAAGTTTTATAAAACACTAGATGAATTTAAAGCGAAGTATCATCGTACTTTACCGTTTTTCAAAAAGAAGAAATTACGCGACTATATTAAAAGGCACGAATCTAGGATTTCGTTTTTCTTTATGAAGAAAAGACAGACCCGCACCTTCATTAAATTGCTTGTGACCGATGAGACGTTTTACCACCTCATTAAAAGTAAATATCACACCTTTGAACGCGCCAATTACCAACTGGGCAATTTAACACCCGATGAACTCAAATATATCGAACTTTTAATGTATGAAGCACCATTTACCGAATATAAAGATATTGATGCGTATCACCACGAAATTATCGCCTCGGTGTATACAGGATATATTGAGTCGTTTGAAGCAGCGAATCAAGATAAACTTTATGATATTAACAACTACAAAACCCATATGGATAAGCTTTCAACCTTAATCGCAGAAAAACAAGTTTTATCGCGCGAAACATTTGCGATGAACCTGTATGAAGACGCTTTAAATTTTTCCAATTCCAAACGCATTATGGATATTAAACAACGGATTGAATCGCAAAGACGGTGGAGTGTGTCTAAGTTTATTAACACGTTCCATTTAGAACTCTTTTCCAATGTTAAAGTGTGGATGATGACTCCAGAAGTAATTTCTGAGATTATTCCACTTAACTATGCGATGTTTGATTTGGTGATTTTTGATGAAGCAAGTCAAATGTTTGTTGAAAAAGCGATTCCAACGATTTTTAGAGCGAAAAAAGTGGTAGTCGCAGGGGATACTAAGCAGTTAAGGCCATCATCGTTAGGGCAAGGAAGACTGGCTTTAGATGATGAGCTTTTAGAAGATGATGACGAAATAGATATCACCTTAGATGCACAAAGCTTATTAGATTTAGCTAGATATAAATACCATGAAGCGGTATTAAATTATCATTACCGTTCAAAATATGAAGAGCTTATAAGTTTTTCTAATTATGCGTTTTATGAAGGGAAACTCATTGTATCTCCCAATAAAATAGCACCTAAAAAACCACCGATAGAATACTTTATTTGTGAAGATGGGTTATGGGAAAATAGAAGAAATCTTGCGGAAGCTAAAAAAGTTATTACCTTAATTAAACGTGCCATTCGAGATAAATCTCAAGAAGATACCATTGGTGTTATTACGTTTAATACTGCGCAAAGAAACTTAGTTGAAGATTTATTAGATGAAGAAATCTTCAAACAAAATAAAACTTCAAAAGCAATCCAAAGAGAAATGCACCGGCTTGAAGATTCTGAAGACCGTTCTTTATTCGTTAAAAACATTGAAAATGTCCAAGGGGACGAACGAGATATTATTATATTCACAACGGCTTATGCAAAAAATAAAGATGGGCGTTTCTTACGTCAATTTGGTTGGCTAAATAACGAAGGGGGACAAAACCGGTTAAATGTTGCCATATCACGTGCTAAACAGAAAGTATATATTGTTACATCGTTTCACCCAGAAGCATTTAGAGTAGAGGATTTAAAAGGAGAAGGTCCTAAAAAACTAAAACAGTACTTACAGTATTGTTATTACATTTCAAATAAAGAAACGTTTAATGCGTCTAAAGTACTAGAAGCATTAAGTGACACCCCTCTCAATTTAGAAAATACTTTAGAAGAAACCCTTCAAACATCGATTTATAAACGGCTTGAAAAAGAAGCGATCGATGTGCAACAAAATATTGGAATCGGCAAATATAAAATTGATTTCGCCTTAAAACCAGAAGGCGATAGTGACTTGACCTTAGCCTTATTATGCGATGTGGATAAAGACCAACACAGGCAAGATGCGCGCGATATTTTTTACCATCAAGAAAAATACTTGCGCGCTAGAGGCTTTGAAGTGTATCGTATATTTGGACCGAATTGGTATAAAGATGCCAATAAAGAAATGCGTGAAATACGAAAAATATTAAGAGATTAAAAAAGGCGCTTCCTTAGGGAGCGCCTTTAAAATTATGGTCCAAATGTTTGTTGAGCGGAGGGGATTAAGTGCGGAAGATGTTTATAAATAATAATTAAGGATATGATGGATCCGGCAATGATATGCATGCCGCCAAACCCATGAACCCAAAACATGATTGGTAAAAATGCAATAGCGACGCCTTGCGCGTTTCTAGGGTTTTCTGCGAAAAGGACTAAAATAGAAGCAATCAACAAAAGACTTCCTAACGTAATTGGAGAGACTAAAATCAATCCTCCCATTAAAGTCGCAAATCCTTTGCCGCCTTTAAAGCCGATAAATGGACTATGGTTATGCCCTAATATGCCACTCATGAGTGCATAAATAGGCATATAAGCGGTTGATGAGATACTTCTAGCGATTAAAATAATACTAATGCCTTTTAAAAGGTCTAAAATAAAAGTGAATACCCCTGGTTTGAACCCAACATTCTTTAAGGTGTTAAGGGTGCCTACGTTGCCTGTACCTACTAATCGAATATCTTGTTTGTTAAATGCCTTAGTAAAAATATAAGCACTAGGGATGGCGCCAATCAGATAACTTAGTATAATTAATGTGCCTCCTATCATCAAAGCACCTCCTTAAGATATGACTAATTTATTATATTTGAATTATACCATAAAGTAAATATATCTTATATTAAAATAATTCATATTACATAAACGCTAATTGAACCGCTATTAATGTAAGAAAAGATAAAGCTACTTAACTAGATTTAGCATTGAATCATGATAACACATTATCAATACGATGCTTAGTAAGGGTCGTTATTGATGAAAAAAGATTTTAGTGAATAGAGCGTTTTTTTAATATGGATTTTGGTAGTCAAAGGATCTAACATTTGTTCTATTTTTAAACTCTTGGGATGGATAGCGCGCATTAAATCAACGTTTAAAGGGGTGACGTTTTCGGTAATTTGACCCCCTAAAACCATAATCTTTTTACGGTGTTTATTCGCAAGATTAATGACTCCTAAAGGGGCTTTATCATGGTGGGTTTGTTGATCAATTTTACCTTCAGCGGTAATGATTATATCATGACTTTTAATCAAGTCTTCGATTTGTAAAATCTTAAATATATAATCGATTCCAGGTTCTATCGTAGCATGCAAAAACGCTAAAAAAGCTATGCTTAGCCCACCTGCAGCGCCGCATCCTTTTATATGGGAAAAATCTTTTTGGGTGTGTGCTTTGATGATGCTTGCGTAATGTTGAAGCCCTAAATCTAAGCGATTAATTTCTTCGTTATTTAATCCTTTTTGTGGTCCGAATATTTTGGCTGCCCCTGTAGCCCCATAAAGAGGGGTATTAACATCGGTGATGATTTTAATGGTAACGTCTTTAGGAAATTTAAACGCGTTGGTGTCATCAATTGTATGTATCTTTTCAAGATTTTCTCCAACAGGCGATAATATACGATTGGCTTTATCTAACATTTTATACCCTAATGCATCTAAAAGCCCAATACCGCCATCGTTTGTGGCGCTTCCCCCTAAGCCTACAACAATGGTTTTTACTTTATATTTTAATGTATCCAATACCATTTCTCCAACGCCATAAGTTGTCGTTTTTAAGGCGTTGGTTTGATTAAGATTAATTGTGTTTAACCCAGAACATTGGGCCATTTCAATATAAGCAGTTGTGCCATGTAATAAGTAACTGGCTTGACGTAACGTCATATCAGCGCTGTGAACCATCATGGTTTTTTCTGTAGTATTTTTTAGTTGTTTTAAGACATCAATCATGCCATCGCCCCCATCACTAATGGGGCACAGGGTGAGGGTGAGTTTGGGAGATAACGTGGTTAGAGCATCCCCAATCGCACAGGCAACTTCGCTTGCTTGAAGGGACCCTTTAAAAGAATCGGGTGCTATTAATACGTTCATAGTATCACGCCTTTTAAGGAATTATTTTTATCTCTCTTAAGGGATGTGTTATAATTAATATATCATACCTATAGGAGGATTTTATGAATATATTTTTATGGATTATCTTTGGCGCTTTAGTCGGCTGGGTAGCCAGTATTATAATGAAGACAAAAAAGCGAGGATTAATACGTAATATTATCGTCGGTTTAGTCGGGTCCTTTTTAGGTGGGTTTATCGCTTCGCTCTTTGGAATCGGGTCGATCAATGAATTCAGTATAGAAAGTTTTTTAATTGCGCTTGGAGGCGCTGTTCTTTTAATCGCAATACTTAGAAAAATCTAAATGACATTCCGCATTTTTTATGCGGAATGTTTTATTTTTTACAAGTTTATGATATTTATGTGTGAAAGCGCTTTTTTTATTGGTGTGAATTTTGTTATAATGAAATGGTATATGTATCATTCACTTATATAAATTTGACGAGGGGTGTTTTAATGAAAGGATATGATGTTGAGAAATTACGTACTATCGCAGTTACAGGACATCTAGGATCTGGCAAGACGACATTTATGGAATCGTTACTACATGTTAGTGGTGAAAAGAAAACTAAAGGGACTGTTGAAGAGAAAAATACAACTTCAGATTATTTAGATGAAGAGAAGAACCGATTAAACTCTTTATCCACTTCAGTTATTCCGATTGAATATGAAGGGTATATGTATGTCTTTTTAGATACGCCAGGAAACCGGGAATTCACTAGTGAGCTTTATCAATCGTTAAGTGTTGTTAAAGGGGCTATTTTAACCGTTGATGGGACTAAGGGATTAGATATTGGGACAGAAGAAGTCTTAAATGATTTGAACGAAAGACATATTCCAACCATCATCTTTATCAATAAAATGGATAAAGAAAATATTGATTTCCCTAAAATTATCAATAGTTTAAAAGATATAATCGGCTACCAAGTCGTGCCGTTTTTATGGCCCATCGGAGAAGCGGATGACTTTAAAGGCTATGTTGATTTGGTTGATATGAAATCAAGAGTTTTTGATGGAAAACAAACTGAAATTCAAGATGTTCCTGATGAATTAAAAGATACTGTAGCTGATTTAAGAGAAACAATTGTTGAATCCGTTGCCGAAACATCGGAAGCTTTACTAGACAAACACTTTGCTGGGGAAGAATTGACTCAAGACGAGATTAGGCAAGGTCTAAGACAAGGGGTTATTAATGGTGATTTAAAGCCTGTTGTCATTGGCTCGGCTAAACATGATATTGGAACGCGCACCATTATGGAAATGATTTCGCATTTTATGCCATCGCCGACAGATTTAGAAGCGATGGAAGGGAAAAACCCTGAAAATGATACGCCACAAACACGCGATACAAAAAAAGATGCGCCATTTTCTGGATACGTTTTTAAAACAACGGTTGATCCATTTATTGGTTCTGTGAGTATTGTAAAAGTCTATTCTGGAGAATTAAAAGGTAACAGTGAAGTATATATCCCAAATATTAAAAAGACGGTAAAAATCGGAAATGTTGCTTATATACGGGGGAAAGAACAAATTCCTACCGATGTGATTGGTCCAGGCGATATTGGCATCGTTAGTAAAATTGAGGGATTAATGACAGGTTATACGGTTTGTGATCCTAAACATCCTATTATATTTGAAGGACCGAAAACGCCTCAACCAACGATGTATGTTGCGGTGAGACCAATCCATAAGCGCGATGAAGATAAGATTTCTCAAGTGTTACAAAAACTCAACCTTGAAGATCCATCATTCGAAGTAACGCGTAACGCTGAAACAGCACAACTTTTAATCGGTGGGCAAGGGATGACTCACATTAAATTTATTTTAGCCAAAATGGAAGACTTGTATAACGTTGAAGTGGAAATTTTAGATCAAAAAATTCCTTACCGTGAAACCATAAGAAAACAAGTAGAAGCGGAAGGACGTCATAAAAAACAATCAGGTGGGTCTGGTCAATTTGGAGTGGTTAACATTCGATTTGAACCTCTTGATGATAAAGAAGAAGTTTTAGAGTTTAATGAAGAAATCCATGGAGGTTCAGTTCCTAAAAACTATTTTCCAGCAGTCGAAAAAGGCCTTTATGAAATCATGCAAAAAGGACCATTGGCAGGTTACCCCGTTATCGGAGTGAAAGCAACTTTATTTGATGGGGCTTACCACGCCGTTGATTCAAACGAAGTTTCATTTAAACAAGCAGCGGCACTATCATTCAAAAAGGCATATAAAGAAGCGAACCCTGTTTTATTAGAACCGTTATCCCAAATAACCATTATTACTAAAGATGATTATGTTGGCGATATTATGAGTGATATTACCAAACGTCGCGGAACCGTTTTAGGCATGGAACCTTTAGATAATGGAAAACAAAGCGTTAGTGCTGAAGTCCCTGATGCTGAGATTAAACGCTACACCATCGATTTAAAAGCCTTAACACAAGGCAGCGGCACATTTTCAAGACAATTTTTAAGATATCAATCGGTCCCCGATCATTTAATCGATGGTATCGTTGAGGCTACAAAAGAAAAATAATGTTAAAAGCCGCTAAATTTAGCGGCTTTTTAATAGTATGACACTATTGGATAAGTTTGTTATAGCTTTTAATGATAAAATACTAGTAATACGAATAAAAAAGGATGAGATTAGATGGAAAAGATTACCCAAGATTTATTTTTAAAATTTCGTTATTTAGGAAATTTGAAAGCTTCGCCTGATGAAACTAAAGCAGCGTTTATTGTTTCAAACGCGCATCATGAGAAAAATGAATATCACCACACGTTATATTTAAAGGATGACTCTGGTGTTGAAAAACTAAAAAAACTTGGAAAGAACAATGCCTTTATTTTTGAAAATGACCACACATTATTACTTAATTATCAAAAAAACAAAGCCGAAGAAAAAGCGTTAAAAGAAAAATCTACTCAAACGTATTATCGTTATGACTTGAATGATAAGGCTTTGGAAAAAGCATTTGATTTACCATTCCCTGCTTCGTTAGAAGCTATGATCGATGAGAAGACCTTACTTTTATCAGCCTCTCTTACACAAGATGACCATACCTTATACGAAGCAAACGAAGAAAATCGTAAAGCCTATTTAAAAGATAAAAAACAATCGGCTTCATATGAAGACATAGAGGAACTTCCTTATTATTTCAACGGGATGGATTTTAAAACAGAAAAGAAAAAACAATTGTTTTTATTTGACCTTGAAACAGCATCTATTCATAGAATTATGTCTAAGACTTTTGACGTTAAAACTTTTACACTAAGTGATGATAAAACGACCATTTATTATACTGGGGATGAAGACGCTAAAGTAATGCGTTTTACGTCAAAAATATACGCTTATTATCTTAATGAAGACGTACATCATGTTTTATATGACCAAACGGATTATAGCATCGAAAAAATTATTGATTTAAAAGGAGACATTGTTTTAGCCGCCAAAACAATGGAGACGTTTGGGATGAATGAAAACCCAGACTTTTACACTTTAAAAGATAATCGAGTTGAATTTTTAGCGACCCATTCAGAATCAATTGGGAACCGTGTAGGAACGGATTCGAAATTATTAGGCGCTTCATTTGATTTTACTAAAGATGGAACCTACTATTTTACCACTACCATTGATGATCATAACGAACTACGCAGTTTAGACCGCGAAGGAGCGATTAAAACAGTATTTAAAATGGCTGGATCGATTGATGGAGTTGCCTTGTTTAACGACCAAGCCTTGATGATTGGGATGAAGGGACAACGACTTCAAGAATTATACGCCCTTGATTATAAAAACGCAGCGATTACAATGTTGACGCGTTTAAATGCCAATGTGTTATCTAAAAAATACGTCGCAACACCGAAAGAAATTTTAGTTAAAAAACCTAACCATGAGGTAAAAGGATTTGCACTATTGCCAGAAGATTTTGATGAAACTAAATCCTATCCCTTGATTTTAGATATTCACGGAGGGCCTAAGACTGTTTACGGACAAATTTATTATCATGAGATGCAATACTGGGTGAGTGAGGGCTATGTCGTCATCTTTGCCAATCCAAGAGGGTCAGATGGAAAAGGAAACGCCTTTGCGGATATCAGAGGAAAATATGGGACCATTGATTATGAAGATTTAATGGACTTTACGGATGAAGCGCTAAAGACCTATCCTAATATAGATCAAGATAATATGTTTGTGACTGGCGGGTCATATGGTGGGTTTATGACCAACTGGATGGTTGGCCATACCGACCGATTTAAAGCGGCGGTCACCCAAAGAAGTATTTCTAACTGGTTTAGTTTTTATGGAACGTCTGATATTGGGTATTTCTTCGCCAAAGATCAAACGGATGGACATCCTATAAAGGACCGAGAAAAACTGTACGAACAATCTCCAATTAAGTATGCAATGGAGATTAAAACCCCATTATTATTTATTCATTCAGATAAAGACCATCGTTGTCCGATGGAACAAGCTCAACAGCTTTATGCCATTTTAAAAGTCAATGGACTAGATACCAAATTAGTATGGATCAAAGGGGAAAATCACGAACTTTCTAGAAGTGGGAAACCACAAGCGCGTATCAAACGCTTAAATGAAATGACGCAGTGGTTTAAAAAATACACACAGTAAACACTATGTTTTTATAAGAATATGCATTAAGGATGATTGGATGAAATTAGTAAAAAACGTTGCACTATATGCACCGTCTTACCAAGGCAGGAAATCAGTGTTATTTCATGATAAAATCATTAAAATTGCTGATCATATAAATATCGAAGGCCTTGATGTAGAGGTGATTGATGGATCACAGTTTAAAATGATTCCAGGACTCATTGACAATCACGTTCATATTACTGGCGGTGGCGGTGAGGCTGGATATCAATCAAAAGTGCCTCCCATGCAGCTGAGCGATTTTATTTTAGGTGGGGTAACCACTGCCGTTGGATTACTTGGGACTGATGGCTTTACACGATCTATGAAAGCATTAATCGTAAAAGCCAAAGCCTTAAAGAGTGAAGGATTGAGTGTATATGTGTTAAGTGGGTCTTATCAAGTTCCGCTTAAAACAACTTTAGATACTTTAGAAGATGATATGTGTTTAATAGAAGAAATCATTGGGGCAGGTGAAGTTGCGATATCGGATCACCGAAGTAGCGCCCCCAGTGTTCAGGCTCTTAAACAAATTCTTTCCAGTGTTCATGTGGGAGGATTACTTTCTGGAAAAGGGGGCGTCTTGAATGTCCACGTTGGAAGTGCAACATCAGGATTGAATCCTTTAATTCAACTTATAGAAGAAACAGATTTTCCAAGGTCAAAGATAATCCCAACACACATTAATAGAAATCAATCGCTCTTATCACAAGGCATCGCTTACGCTAAACAATATAAAGCGCCAATTGACTTAACTGCATATTTTAATAAGGATGATGATTTAAGCGCACATAAAGCTTTGAAAATAGCCTTAGAAAAAGGGGTTGATCATCATCTGATCACGATATCGTCAGATGGGGGCGGGTCTTTACCAGTATTTGATGAAAATCAAACGTTAAAAGGTATGGGAGTGGGCAGCGTTCAAGCACTCTTACACACCTTAAAACAAGGGGTGTTAGAAAGCCATATTCCGTTTGAAACCATTTTAAAAACGATGACACAAAATGTTGCGTCGCTTTATCACCTTCCTTTAAAAGGCCACCTTAAAAAAACGTATGATGCAGACCTGTTATTAATTGATGATGCCTTTACATTACAGCATGTTTTCATGAAAGGAACTCACGTTTTAAATGCAGGAACCATTACAAAAAAAGGCATGTTTGAATAAAAACTTTTTTGAAACCAATAAACAAGAGAAAAACCATTTAAAACAATGGTTTTTCTCTTGTTTAAGCCATCTTTATACTCACAAGCATATCGGTTGAAAAGCAATACCCTAATAGGTATAATATGGTTGGTAAACAAATCAATTGTAAAGGAGCAATGACATGGAATGTGATACATCGCTTAAAAATAGAATAAAACGTGCACAAGGCCAAATGCAAGGCGTCTTAAAAATGATGGAAAAAGATACAGCTTGTTTAGATTTATTAACACAATTAAAAGCCATTCGTTCGAGTTTAGATAAAGCGATTGGCAGTTTAACAACCGAGAATCTTTTACAATCAATTGAACAAAATAGTAATCATTCCATCGACCGCAACGATATACAAGCAGAAATTGATTTGGTTCTTAAAGGGAATTAACGCAGGAGGAATACACACATGTTTGATTTTAACGTAGAAAAAACAAATACATCTGAATTTGATTCCTATGATTTATGGGATATGCTAGTCGTTGGAGGGGGGCCCGCAGGATTAAATGCCGCGCTCTATGCAAAACGTAAAGGGTTGAAAGTTGGGATTATTACCGACGAAATAGGCGGACAACTCCATAATACAACTGATGTTGATAATTATTTAGGGTTTTCTTTAGTTAAAGGCCCGGAATTATCACAATCATTTTTAGATCATGTCAACAATTTAGATATCCCTATATTAAAAGGGGTGAAAGTAAAGACTATAATTCATAGTGATCCTGATTTCGCTTTACAGTTAACAGACGGAAAACAGGTAAACACGAAAACCTTAATCATCGCAACGGGTGGCGCTCCTAAGAAATTAGATATCCCAGGAGAAAAAGCCTTATCCAATAAAGGTGTTACGTATTGCGCAACATGCGATGCACCATTCTTTAAAGATAAACACGTTATTGTTGCGGGGGGTGGAAACTCAGCGGCCGAAGGCGTACTGGATTTAGTGAGTTTCGCGCGTAAGATTACGGTGGTCCATCGTTCAAAATGGAGAGCAGACAAAGTCCTTTTAGATAAACTAAACGCCATTGATAAACTGACTGTTCATCTTGAGAGTCAACTCGTAAAGGTACTTGGAGATGATCACGTAACGGGGGTTGAATATTTAGATAAAAAATCAGGAGAAATTAAACAAATTGATGCGGAAGGCTTGCTTATTGAGATTGGCAATGTCCCTAAAAGCGATTTTGTAAAAGATTTGGTTAAGACTAATGAAGCAGGTGAAGTCCTTGTCGATGAAAATAACATGACGTCAATACGAGGATTATATGCGGCGGGTGACATCGTTGCACAGCCACATAAACAAATTATTATTTCCGTTGCTGATGGGGCAAAAGCCGCATTAGCAGCGAGTCAATATTTAAATTCAAATTATAAGGAGAATAAATAATGTCTAATTTATTAAATGATGAAGTTAAACAACAAATTCAAGAATTTTTAAAACCAATGAAAAATTCAGTTACAATGGTGCTATTTACACAAAAAGATGGTCCTTGCCAAACGTGTGAGGAATCTCGCGAGTTATTAGGGGAGGTTGCTACATTAAGTGACAAGGTAGAATACATTGAAAAAGATTTACAAAAAGATAGCGAAGAAGCTTCTTTATACGGGGTAACGATGACCCCAAGCTTTGTTGTATTAAACAGCGAAGGGGAATATACAGGTGTTAAATTTAATGGAATTCCTGCGGGGCATGAAATCAACTCATTTTTAAGTGCCCTCATCGACATGTCAGGTGTGGAACCAAGTTTTGATGCGGCTGTATTAGAACGTATCAAAAACGTTAAAAAGCCTGTAAACATCAAAGTGTTTGTAACATTAAGTTGTCCACACTGTCCCGGCGCAGTACAAAATGCCCATCGCTTAGCAATGTTAAATGACAACATTGAAGGTGAAATGATCGAAGCGCAAACATTTGGAACCCTTTCACAAAAATTTAATGTATCAGGCGTTCCTAAAATCGTGATAAACGATGAACACGAACTTACAGGAAATCAGCCAATTGAACAATTCTTAGATACAATGGATAAACTTTAAACAACATAATAAAGCCCTTAATCTTACGCAAAGATTAAGGGTTTTTCTTTGTAATATGGTATAATTATTTTTAAGAAAGGAGAAGATTTTATGCAGAGCCATCCCTTAAAAATATTTTTACAATATGTTTCTTTGAATGTGCTCGGCATGTTGTCGATCTCTTTTTATATCTTAATTGATACGATCTTTATTGCACAGCGCTTAGGTCCTAGCGGATTGGCGGCGTTAAACTTTGCAATTCCTATATATGGGCTTACCCATAGTACAGGGTTAATGATTGGAATTGGGGGCGCTATAAAGTATACCATCTATCGCTCTCAGTCAAAGCAAGCTTTGGCAAATCACGTCTTTAGCGCTACGATTACACTGGCGATGATAATGGCATTTGTGTATTTTATAATGGGCGTCTTTTTTTATGAAAACGTTGCTGTATTTTTAGGCGCGCGGGGGCCCTTATTAGAAATGACCGCCATTTATATTCGGGTGATTCTTGTATTTTCTCCCATCTATATTATCAATAATATTATGATTGCCTATATCCGTAATGATGGAGCACCTTCACTCGCTATGGGCGGAATGTTAATGAGTTCTATATCCAACACGGTGTTAGATTATATTTTCTTATTCGTGTTATCTTGGGGCATGTTTGGGGCTGCTTTTGCGACTACCATAGGCGCAACCCTCTCCATTTTATATATGTCGCAACATATCATTAAACGAAAAAATAGTTTCTCATTTGGTTCATTTAAAAAGCTTTATAAAATGTGGTGGGTTATTATTATTTTAGGACTATCCACTTTTATAGTAGATTTTTCATACGGTGTAGTGATGATTGTATTTAACCGTATTTTAATGGGATTAGGGGGAACCGTTGCGGTCGCATCGTTTGGGGTTATTGCCAATTTAGCGATCGTTGCAATCGCAATCTTTATTGGCGTTGCTCAAGGCATTCAACCGCTCATTACGCAATCGTATTCTATTGGAAATTACTTTTTATTGAAACAATATTTACGCTACGCATTCATTTCGCTTTTATTGATAGGAATAACCATGTATTTAGGAGTGTTTATATTCAGTGACGCGATTGTGTCTATCTTTAATCCAGAAGGCGATCAAGCACTCCAAACAATCGCAACAACAGGGTTAAAAATCTATTTTGTTGGATTGATTTTTGCGGCGTTTAATATATTATATTCAGCGTTCTTCTCCGCCACCGAAAATCCTAAAATGGGACTGATTATTGTATTTTTAAGAGGGTTTATATTAATTTTACCAGCTGTTGTTTTAATGGCGCAAGTATATGGCTTAGAAGGAACGTGGAGTGCCTTTGTGGTAGCCGAAGGCTTAACGTTGATCGTCGCAATTGGGTTGATGATTGTTACGATGCGTAATGTCTTTTATCCTTTGAAAAATGAACAATTGATATGTCCGTTAAATGATGAGTATGAATCAACGATTATAAAAACTCAAGATTCATTATAAAATATAAGTTTGTGGGTGAAAGTAATGTTTAAAAGAAAATATGAAAACACGATGCAATATGTTTATAAACGCAACCAAAAAACAAACGCGATTAAAGTAGAAATACGATTAGATGATTACGATGCGATGTTTCGTGGATGGGATGCATCGCCTGCAGTACACCGAGAAATGGAACCTGATTTAATTCGCTTTATTGAAGAAAGCGGATATGAAATCTCAATGGCAGAAACCATTGAATTTTGTTTCTTTGTCGAAAAAGAAAATTATAATATTGAAAAAGAAAATGTTTCAATTGAAGCGATAAAAAATAATTTTAGAATGGCGATATTTCGTTCAGATAGAATGTTGAAACGTAATTTAAGAAGAATGTTATCTTACATTGTATTTTCTATCGCCTTTTTAATGGTGTCTTTTTTAATGCCTGAGAGTGAAGGGACTGACTTAATCTTACAACTATTTGTACAAGGGTTATTTGTTGGGGGTTGGGTTTTACTGTGGGAAGCATTCTCAATATTTTTCTTTGTATCACACGATATAAGACAACGTAGAAAACGGTATGTAAAGTTTTTAGAATCAGACATTTATTTCAAGTATGAAGAAGATGTGATGCCTGCTTTATAGTGGGTTTGATTTAATGCCTGCGACACCGTATAATAAACGTGATATCACTTACTTATGGAGGGTACATAATGGACTATTTTAAAACGTTAAACCGAAAAGAGACTGATTCAATCAAATGGAAAATGGGCAAAGATTTAGTATCAATGGAAGATTATTATGTGTTTTCGGTAGCGGATTCTGATTACGCAGTCGCCCCAGAAATTCAAGAGTCCTTAGAAACGCGTGTCAGTCACGCAGCTTATGGCTATGCTAAACCATCAAAAACATACCTAGATATTCATAAAAAGTGGTTTAAAAACCGGTATGGATTATCTGTTAAACCGCACCAAATTATACCAGTGCCAAAAGTATTAAGCGCACTTTCTATTATCATCCAGCAGTTTAGTAACAAAGGCGATAAAGTATTGATTCAAACGCCGGTATATCATGTGTTTGAGCCTATGATTAAAGGGAATGAAAGGCGTGTAGTTGACAATCCCTTGAAATATGATGAAGGCCGTTATACCATTGATTATGATTTATTAGAACAGCAATTTAAATCAGGCGTTAAAGTGATGATCTTAACCAGTCCACATAATCCGGTTGGACGGGTTTGGACACAAGATGAATTAACCCGTATGGTGTCGCTTGCAAAACAGTATAATGTGTTAATCGCTAGCGATGAAATTCACGCTGATATAATTATGGAAGGGCACACCTTTTATTCTCTTGGACACTACTTTGATACTTATGAAAACATCATCATTATAGGGGCTGGTAGTAAAACTTTTAATATTGCTGGGTTGCATAGTGCGCATATTATTGTGGCCAACAGCCATTTAAGAAGTACGCTTAAAAAAGCCTACGCTGCACTCCATATGATGGGCCCAAACAACTTAGCCCAACAAGCAATTATGGCGGCTTATACAAAGTGTGATTACTGGGTTGATTTACAAAATGACCATATTTTATCAAACTATAAAATATTAAAATCTTTTATGCAAACGCATTATCCAACAAGCCATGTTGTTGCCTTAGAAGGAACATATTTAGCGTGGGTTCAAATTGATTTTTGTCATTTGTCGAGTGAAGTATTTATGAAAGAACTTGCCAAAACACAAGGCGTTGTTGTGGCTGAAGGTAAAAAATTCGGTGGCAATGGTGATCAGTTCATTCGACTTAATTTAGCTTGTTCAACCGAGCAGTTAAAAAACGGCTTATCGCGCATTGAAACGTTTATCGCTGCCCATAAAAATTAATTGCTTTTTACCCTATAAATTGTTTCATTGATACGATATAATACACACAGTTATTTGAAAGGGGATCAAAATGGAGTTTAGTCATCATGAAACAATCGTCATATTTGACGTAGAAACCAGTGGACTTAATCCTAACGAGGATAAAATCATTGAACTTGGTGCGGTTGTTTTGAGAAAAGAAGGGCATCAATTTAAAAAAGATGAAACCATCAACGTTATTGTCAATATTGAAAAACCACTAAGTGAAACGATTAAAAACATCACCAACATTTCAGATGAAATGATTGAAAATGGTATCCAATTATCAGAACTTTTAGATATAGTCGAAAGTCTATTAGAAGAAAAACCTTTATTGGTCGCGTATAATCTCCCGTTTGACGTATCATTTCTCAGAGGGCTCTATAAGGCTTTTGATAAAGATCATACCATACTAGACCAGTGTGATGTTTTAGATATGTTGACCGTTTATCGAGCCAAACATCCTTATCCTCACAAGTTAGATAATGCAGTTAAGACCTATGATATAAGCGTTCAAAATACGCATCGCGCTTTAGACGATGCGATGGCGACCTATGAACTGCTAGAAACGATGCATGATCAATATGGGTTAACGTCGTATATCAATGTATTAGGGTCTTTAAAAAAATACCCTTATAAAGGGATTAAATTTCCACATATACAATACATATCTCAATAAAATAATAACGCGCTTTCAAAATCAATTGAAAGCGCGTTATTATTATAGGTTTACTTTATTTAATGTATCATCATCGATGGCTTGATTGAAACTGTATAAAAAGCCGATTAAATTTCCTCTATCACTGCTTGCGCCACCCATCATTGTATTAAGTCTTAAAGCGTCTTCAAAAGAATCTGTATGAAAAAGAATCGTATAGACTAATGGAATTGCATAGCCAATTGCACAAGCATTTGAAACAATTTTTAATATATCCTTAGGATGATCAACATTAAGTGCCATATTTAGTTTAAAGCCATAATGCGCTGGAATGTAGTTTAAGGAATCTTTTAACGCATCATTCATAGACTGAGTCTTTAACGCATCTGTTAATTGGTCGAAAACGTTGAAAAACAATTTATAATCTTCGTTGGTACTAAATGCTTGTGTAAGGTTCCATGCTATATCATTAGATAAGCCCAATGATTTAGTTGCGTAATAGGGAACGAGTCCTACCATTTGATCGTCATTTTGTTCGAGTGGTTCTCGCTTTAGTTCCATATTATTAATCATCGTATTAAAAATCAGTTTTTTCCCATAAGATTCTACCCAGCCTTCATATACACCACCAGGTTTGATTTTTTCATAGATAACTGTTTTATAATCCTCTTGAGTTAGTTCAGGATTTTCTTCTAAAGCTTGGACTACCCATTTTAATATGTTTCCTTGTAATGAAACATCGCCCACTTTTGCGTTAGGGTATCCCATGACCGCTTTGCGAGCTCGTTTATATTTAGCAGGATCTATGGGCTGAAAAATCAAGTCTTCAGACTTGTTTAGTCGTTCTAAGTAAGGAATATTGTATACCCAATTAAGGCCTAAAGATGCCGCATTTGCATAAAGAGATGTTTTGATTGTTTTGTTCATTTTATCACGCTCCTAATCTTATTATAACAAACTCGTTTTTATTTTACGTGATAGATGTAAAAAATATTACAACATTTTAATTGTTATCATACAAGTTTGTGGTATAGTTATATATAAATACTTTAAAGGAAGTGGTGATTAGATGGAAAATATTCTTAAAAAAGGGTTAATAAAATATTTTGAACATTTTACCAATGATCGTGTGTCTGTTGAAGGACAAACTTTAGATGGAAAAAAACATGGTATTTGGACTTTTTACCATGATAATGGCAATAAAAAAGCCAGCGGTCTTTTTGTGGATGGTCTTAAAGAGGGCAAATGGCAATGGTTTAACCCTGATGGAAATTTAATTGAAAAAACAATGTGTAAAAAAGACCTTTACCACGGGGTAAGTATTCGTTATCATACCCATGGGGTTTTAAAGGATGTTCGTATGTTTGAGGACGGCGAAGCGAAGTCAATTATTTCTAATTATGATGAATTGGGGAATATGATAAAATAATTAAAAGCGTGGTTGAGCGCTTTTTTTTATGTGTACATACATTTTGATAATGTCATAAAAACATGGTATTATAAAAGTGATTTAAACGCTCGTTATAATCTTCCAAAGAGGCATCAAGTATATGATTACTGTTTGGAAAATTTTAAATTTTGAGGGAGTGTTTATTAATGGTTAAGAAAGTTTTAAGTTTAGGTGTAGCATTAGTAGGGGTTTTAGCGCTTGCAGCATGTGGTGATGAGACCTATACTATTACCTTGGTGAGTGATGTAGACAATGCACAAATGAGTATTGAACCAAGCGAGGTAGTTGACGTTGGTGAAAACGTCACGATCTCAGCATTTGATACGGATGGATACGTCTTTGTAGAATGGTATAATGTGACGGCTGAAGAAACGTTTACTGAAGAGGCTTCTTATACGTTTACCCCAGACGAGCACTTAGTATTAGAAGCTATTTATGAAGAAAGTGACGCTGGTGAAAACGGCGATCCTGATGATAATGGTGACCCTGATGATAATGGTGACCCTGATGATAATGGTGACCCTGATGA